>JAUQPO010000213.1 GCA_030550335.1 Acidobacteriota bacterium | reverse complement strand
AAAGTTTCTCCACCTCAACTTGCGCTTTCAAGTTGGCGACGCCCGCCGTATAACGCGTATCGACGACCGAAACGGCGATAGCGTCCTCAAACCAGTCGTGCCAGACCCCATCGGGATCGTGGGAGGCGGCGGTGACCGTATAGTCGCCAGGGCATAAGTGGCAGATAAAACGGTAGGTAACCCGCAAGCGATCCCCTGGCTGGCAAGGCCCTAGACGTATTCCCTCTAGCTGGGTGTTCGTCCCGTAGACCTCCAACCCCAGTCGGGTCCGGAGCATGATGCCCACTACTGGATCCTCCACCAGGCGGTGGAACCGGACCATAACGGCTACGGCGGCTGGCTTTCCGCTCAGCCACGCGCGAGTCGGTCGCCCCTGCGCATCCAGGGTCTCGATGGCCACCAGCTCCGCCCTCCCGTCGCCTCGCCGGAAACTCGCTGGGAGCGGTCCGACGGTGCCGGATGCCCACTCGATGAACCGTCGCGCCAAGTCTCGCTGGTACTCCCGCACAACCTCGGTCGGGGCACCGCGGCACCTGAGAGCCCCATCCTCTAGCCACCAACACTCGTCCGCAAGCTCCCGCAGCAGTTCCAGGGCATGCGAAACGATCAAGACTGTGGTCCCCTGGCGGCGCAACCGTTCCAAACTGAGCACCGCACGCCTGCAGACCAACTCGTCGTGAATCGCTAGGGCGTGCCACAGCGCTAGCGTCCGTACCGGAGAGAAGTTAAGGGGCTCAAAGGGGCCAATCAGCCGCGCGGGCATGCCTGCTTCTACGGAGCCTAGTTGTGGGGTCTCTAGTCCCGCCGCCAATCGCAGTAAGGTCCTCTTGCCGGCCCCATCCCTCCCCAAGACCCCAATCACTGCCCCATCCGGAGCCGAGACGGTCACACCGCGAAGGGGCCCGTGGGAGACCTGCCGGAAGTGCACAGCCATCCTAGATAGAATACCCACGGTGTGCGCCTAGCGTGCCTCGGGTTAGCGCTGCTGCTGGGTGTGGCCTGTCGCCACCAGGTTGCCGTCCTTCCCGATGTGGCTGTCCAGCAGAACCGAGGGCTGGTGAGGCTAGCACCGGGAGTCCATGTGTTGGATCGGCCGCTACGTTGGGCCTACCCAGCCGCCGAGCTTCTGATCGAAGGTGCTCCCGAGGGGACTCTGCTCAGAGCCAGCCCGCGCTTCCGGGGTCGTGCGTTGATCGAACTGGTGGGCGTGCGGCGAGTGCGGTTGCGACACATCAAGTTCGAAGGAAACCGGCAAACGGTTGGGCCACTAGCAGCTCCGCCCCCGGCGGAGACTCCTTTTGCGGAGTACGTCGTCGGCAATGGTATCCTCGCCGAATTCTCCGATGACATCGAGGTCACGGACTCGAGCTTTTCCGAGCTCACTGGATTTGCCATCCTGGCACGTAGCTGCCGCCATGTCCGCATCGAGCGCGTGCGAGTTGTGCGAAGCGGCTCCCGGAATGCCACTGGCCGCAACAACACCACAGGCGGGATCCTTTTGGAGGAGGGTACGGAGGATTTCGTCGTCCGGGACTGCCATTTTGAAGAGGTAGCCGGCAATGGCCTGTGGACTCACTCCCGACTGGCCGCTGGTAAGAATCGCTACGGCTTGTTCGAAAACAACCGGTTCTTCCGACTCGGACGGGATGCCATTCAGGTTGGGCACGCTGAGTACGTAACCGTGCGGGCCAACCGGGGGCGCTACATTGGTTACCCGTTCGCCGTGGTCGACGTGGAAGGCGGTGGCATCCCAGTAGCCTTGGACACCGCAGGCCAGGTGCGCTACAGCCGGTACGAAGAAAACCAGTTCGAAGAGATTAACGGAAAGTGTATCGACCTGGATGGCTTCGTCGATGGCTGGGTGGAGCGCAACCGGTGCATCAACAACGGGCAAGCCGATGACTACCCTCTCGGTCAATTCGCCATCGTGCTGAACAACAGCCACCGCGGAGGCCGATCCGAGCGGGTGCGTATCGTCGAGAACTGGATCGATGGAGCCAACTACGGCGGGCTGTTTCTGCTGGGCCGGCAGCATTGGGTCATAGGGAACACCTGGCGAAGATTGAACTTGGCCGGCTGCCCCGACAAAGCGTCGGTGGTCCCTTGCCACTACTCTCCTCATGAGCCATGGCTGCTGGCCTCTGGCCTTTACCTGGCTTGGGGTGGCGCCCAACCGGACCCAGCTCAAGGGAACCGGATCGAGAAGAATCGAATCTCCGGCCACAGGATGGATCGTCACTGCATCGTCTTGGCCCCCGGGGTCAGCTGGGAGCAGAATTTGATTCGGGACAATGTCTGCGAACACACCCCAAGCCATGTGCCAGGCGGTCCATGAGTGGATGCAGCGTGATTGGGATGCCCGTGCCCGTGAAGACGCTTACTACTATGCAGCGTTCGGGCGAAGGGGCCAACCCGACGAGGAATTCTTCGAAACTGCCCGGGAAATTCTGCCGGCCTTGCTTCCGGAATTGGCCAGGTTACCGCAATGCTCGCCACGAGCCCGCCGTGCCCTCGAGATCGGTTGCGGACCGGGCCGACTCATCCGCGCGCTGAGCCCCTACTTTGGAGAGATTCACGGTGTGGATGTCTCCGCCGAGATGATCCGCCTGGCTCGCGAGAAACTGCGTTCCATCCGCCACGCGCATTTTCACCACGTACCGGACTCGACGCTGGAGCTCTTCGCCGATGAGTCGTTCGACTTCGTGTACTCCTACGCCGTGTTCCAACACATCCCCGATCGCCGGATCGTTTACCGATATTTCTGCGAGACGCGTCGCGTGTTGCGCACGGGTGGAATCGCGCGCCTCCAGGTGAACGGCCTGCCGGGCACACAGACTGTCTATGACACCTGGCAGGGCGTGCGAATCAGTGCGGAAGAAATCAAGAGCTTCACGCGCCAGCACGATTTACAGCTCCTAGCGCTTGAAGGCGCGGGCACGCAGTACCTATGGACTACTTGGCGCAAGAAGCCGGAGGGCTGGAGCCGGGTAGCGTCTGAACCTACACGGACGGATCAGGCGCGCATTCGGCGAGTGACGAGCGCGCATAGCAGTGAGCCGTTCGTTCCGGTCGCTGGGCGATTTGCGGCCATCTCTCTGTGGGTGGAGAACTTGCCGGAGGAATGCGACCTCAACTGGCTTGAGGTCCTAGTGGACGGCCGCCCAGCAGAGGTTACCTACATCGGTCCCCAGCTGGCGGGCGGGCTATACCAGGTGGCAGCCCGTCTTCCGCAGGGTTTGCGGACCGGTCTGGCCGAGGTGGCCCTACGCTGGGGCGGCTCCGAGTTATGCGAGCCGGCACGAGTTCGGCTGATTCCACCTCCGCCGCGGGTTCCGCGACTGGTGCGGGTAGCCGACGGGCAGAATGTGCTGCTCACGTGCCGGGTAGTCAGCGGGATAGTCAAGGTCACCCTCGAGGAAATCGTTGACCCGCATGAGGTGGAGGCGCGGTTAGGCGGGCGACGTTTGGAACTGATGGACGCATTTTGCGTGGACGCGCGGGTGCCAACTTGGGAGTTGAACTTTGCGGTGGGTGAGGCGGTGGGTAGGGGTGCGGCTGTGTTGGAAGTAGCGTTGGGGGGCCGCAAGGTGGGGGAGGCGGAAGTGGAGGTGTTTGAGGAGCGGGGCTGAAGGGCCTTGGCTTACAATATGTAGAGCCCATCTTGACATCAAGCCCAATATATGGTACCCAACTCTACAGTGCTGCCTCCTTCCTCCCTCGCGCCCTATGGGCAGGTTTCAAGCGACGGAGGCAGCAGCAATCACCTAAGCTAAATTCGAACGCACCAGTAGCTGATTCACGGAGGAGCCATGGCCGAGCCGAGCAGTTCTCCCACAATTCAGGCCAACAAGCAGTGGTTGCCGATCTCCCAACGTCAGGGGATCGAGTTTCCCAGGTATTTCACCGCCCATCTCGAAGCGGGCAAGACGCCTTACGACGAGATCACTTGGGAGCTGCGCACCGCCACCATTACCAACGAAAAAGGGGAGATTATCTTCGAACAGCGCGACGTCGAAGTCCCGGCCGAGTGGTCCCAAACAGCAACGAACATCGTAGCCAGCAAGTACTTCCATGGCCGGCTGGGGACACCCGAACGCGAATCCAGTGTCCGCCAACTGGTGCGCCGGGTCGTCGACACGATCACGGAATGGGGGAAGAAAGACAAGTATTTCCGCTCCGACCAGGATGCCGAGAATTTCCGCCTGGAACTAGCGCATCTGTTGCTCCATCAGATGGCGGCCTTCAACTCGCCGGTCTGGTTCAACGTGGGGGTGAAGGAAACTCGTGGCTATGGCTATCATTACGACCCCGCGGTGGACGACGTCGTCAAATTCGATCCAGCGAACCCCAAGCCGCAGTGCTCGGCATGCTTCATCAACTCGGTCGAGGACACCTTGGAGTCCATTCTGGAGCTCGCTAAGACCGAGGGAATGCTTTTTAAGTGGGGGTCGGGAACCGGCACGAACTTCTCGACCTTGCGGGAAGAGAACGCCCCCTTGTCGGGTGGCGGCCGAGCTTCAGGGCCGTTGAGCTTCATGAAAGGGTTGGACGCATTCGCAGGCGTGATCAAGTCCGGGGGTAAGACTCGGCGGGCCGCCAAGATGGCCATCCTCAACGTGGACCATCCGGACATAGAGAAGTTCATTTGGTCCAAGGCCCGCGAGGAACGCAAGGCCTGGGCGCTGATTGAAGCGGGCTTCGACGGGTCACTCGATGGCGAGGCCTACAGCTCTGTGTTCTTCCAGAACGCCAACCACTCGGTGCGGGTCACCGACGAGTTCATGTACGCAGCTCTGGAAGACCGGGATTGGTGGACCCGGTCGGTCCTGACCGGCCAGCCTGTGCGTCGTTACCGGGCCCGGGACCTGCTGAGACAGATCGCGGAGGCCACTTGGGAGTGCGGCGACCCAGGCATGCAATTCGACACCACCATTAACCGGTGGCATACCTGCAAGAACTCCGGTCGGATCAACGCTTCTAACCCTTGCTCGGAGTACATGTTCTTGGACGACTCGGCGTGCAATCTGGCCTCGTTGAACCTCAGAAAGTTCCTCCGGCCCGACGGGACGTTCGATGTCGAGGCATTCCGCCGAGCGGTGGACACGATGATCCTGGCTCAAGAGATCATCGTGGACAATGCCAGTTATCCAACACAAAAGATCGCGCGGAATTCTCACGACTTCCGGCCTCTGGGATTGGGATTTGCCAATCTGGGAGCCCTGCTGATGTCCCTCGGGTTGCCTTACGACAGCGACGAAGGTCGAGCCTGGGCTGCCGCCATCAGTGCCCTGATGACCGGTCAAGCTTACTTGACCAGCGCGCGCATCGCCGAGGCCAATGGCCCTTTCCCCCGCTACACAGAGAACGAAGAGCCTTTTCTGGAAGTCATCCGGATGCACAGCGAGGCGGTCAACAGCATCGATAGCCGGCTGGTGCCGGCCGAACTGCTTCAAGCCGCACGCCAATGCTGGCAGGAAGCTCTGGAAAAAGGGCGCCGCTTCGGCTTCCGCAATGCCCAGGTCACCGCTATCGCTCCGACCGGCACCATAGGGTTCATGATGGACTGCGATACCACGGGGATCGAGCCGGAGTTGGCTCTGGTCAAGTACAAGAAGCTGGTGGGCGGCGGCGTGATCAAGATCGTGAACAACACGGTGCCCGAGGCTTTATTCCGCTTGGGCTATAACTCGGAACAAGTCCACGAGATTGTCAATCACATCGACGCCACTGGAACGGTCGAAGGGGCCCCACATCTCAAACCGGAACATTTGGCCGTCTTCGATTGCAGCCTGCGCCCGGTCAACGGTACGCGCTTCATCCACCACATGGGGCATCTGCGGATGATGGGAGCTGTTCAACCATTCATCTCGGGTGCCATCTCCAAGACCATCAATATGCCGGAGCACTCCACGGTCGACGACATCATGGACGCCTACATTCAAGCCTGGCGCCTAGGTCTGAAGGCCGTGGCTATCTACCGCGACGGTTCCAAGAGAGCCCAACCGCTGAGCACCTCACCCGGGCAAGCGAAGGCCGCCGCCGAGCAAAAAGCTGTTTACCGGCCAGTGCGGCGTAAGCTGCCCGACGAACGGCAGTCGATCACACACAAGTTCTCCATCGGCGGCCACGAAGGTTACATCACGGTAGGTTTGTACGAGGACGGCACGCCGGGCGAGCTGTTCATCACTATGGCCAAAGAGGGCTCCACGATATCCGGTCTGATGGACTGCTTCGCCACGGCCATCAGCTACGCCCTTCAGTACGGCGTCCCACTGAAATTCCTGGTCGACAAGTTTAGCCACGTGCGGTTTGAACCCAGTGGCTGGACGGGTAACCCTCAGATCCCCTATGCGAAGTCGATCATGGATTACATCTTCCGTTGGCT
>JAUQPO010000212.1 GCA_030550335.1 Acidobacteriota bacterium | reverse complement strand
CGAGCTCGTGCGGTATCCATTCCGAGATGCGCTGGCAGGCCAGTGCCAGCACGTTCCGGGGTTCCACTCCGCCCGAATCGCGGGAAAGCTGAACGAGGCTGTCGAGCTCCTGCCATGCTTCCGAAAACCTGGAGAAGAACGAGTCCGGTGTATCCGTTGGCCGGTGCAGCTCTGCAGTGGCAGTCTCGAAACCTGCAGCCGGAGCGCCTCGAGGCGGCGGGAGCTGAGACTGGTGAATCTGCCAAGTTGGCGGAGGCAGCTCCTTCAACAGCGACTCGATTTCGTGGCAGTAGCGCTCGAGGGCTTCTACTACTTTGGGATCGAAACTCTTGCCGGCCTCTGACCTGAGGTACGCGATCGCCTCCTCTAAGGACATCGCGGGGCGATAGTGTCGGTGAGTGGTCAGAGCGTCTAAACAATCGACAGCTGCCAGTATTCGAGCTCCTAGGGGAATCTGCTCGCCCTTCAGGCCGTCTGGGTAGCCTGTACCGTTCCACTTTTCATGATGGGCCCGAATGATCGGAGCGACCGGGTAGGGAAACTCGATCCGCTCGGCAATCTCCGCCCCGACGATCGTATGAGTTTTGATCTTGTCGAATTCTTCTGGCGTCAGCCGCGAAGGCTTTTTCAAAATGGCGTCCGGGACGGCCAGCTTGCCGACGTCATGCAGTAAGCTGGCCACGCGGAGAGCCTCTAGTTGTTGGGCGTCCAGCCCAAGGCGCTTGCCGATTTCCACGGCATAGGTCTGCACGCGGCGTAGGTGGTCATGTGTTGTGTCATCTTTGGTGTCGATCGCGTAGGCTAGGGCCTCGATGGTACGCATGTGCAACGCTGCGATCTCTTCAGCGTGCCGTTTTTCAGTCTCCAATCGCTGAACATAAACACCTAGGGAGCGGAAGATCAGGTAAACGACTGGGAGCACGAGCAAAGAACTGTGCCAACCCTCGGTGCGGTTGGCTATGGAGACCAGACCTGCGAACGAAGCGCCGACCAGGTAGTGAGGGAAAGCCCAAAGGAAGTGCTTCCGCCAGGTGGCGTGGATGGACTGGCCTTCGGTCAGAGCGATCACTCCGGCTACCGAGAGCGTGTTCGCCACAAAATAGCCGCTCGAGGCAAGCACTAGCGGTAGCGGCGCGATCATTCCGGGTAACTGCTCGAGGAACCTGAGTAAACCGTAAGCGGCGGTAGTGGCGATCGTGGTGCTGCCCAAGTTGAAAATGACCTGAATCAGGCGGGGGCGGCGATTCGGTTTCCAGTAAAGTTGGGTTAAGGTCGTGGCCCAGGCGATGGCCACTGCTTCGCTGGCCGAGCAGTCAGCAATGCCCAGCAGGATGAACAAGAACCCAACAGACAAGGTGCCCGTGACGCCGGGCAGCCGTACTTTCATGCCCGAGGAGAGCGTGCCGAGCAGCAGGTAGACGGCAAACAACCAGGGTGGTTTGAAGCTCCAGTTGGCGAAAAGCATCGCCGCGAGCGCTAGCCCACACCCACCCAGGACGTAGATGTAGAGCTTGACGACAATGGGTAGTTTCTGGAAATCGCGCTGGTGGCCGGAACCTGGCACGGCTCGCTTTAGAGTCCGAGGACTCGCATCCTTACTTATCGGCGGATTCAGTCGACCGCCACACTTCGGTCGGCGCGTCAAGCCGGATCCAGCTCGGCCAACCTGCGCGCTTGTTGGAAGACGGCTCGCATCATTGGGTAGGTGAGTCGGCCGGTCAGGGTGTTCTGTTGGCTGGGGTGATAGGCGCTGATCAGGATGGGCAAGCCCGCCCCCAACTGGTGGATGGCGCCGTGACCGAACTCGAACTTGCGCCGGGAGCCGATCACGCCCCGGTCGCGAAAAACCGACAGCAGGACGTCGAACGCTACCCGCCCCAGCGCGACGATCACGCGCACATCGGCCAATAAATCCAGCTCGCTCTCTAGATACGCGCGACAGTTCGCGATCTCGGCCCGGGATGGCTTGTTGGCCGGGGGAGCACAACGCACAACGGCGGTGATGTACGCCCGGCGAAGCTCCATGCCGTCATCCCGCGAGCTGGCAACCGGCTGCGACGCAAATCCTGTGTCAAACAGCACCCGGTAGAGGAAATCCCCCGAACGATCCCCGGTAAACATCCGACCTGTCCGGTTCGCTCCATGTGCCGCGGGTGCCAGGCCGACGATAAGTACCCGCGCTTGGGGATCTCCAAAGGAGGGCACGGGCCGCCCCCAGTAGTCCCAGTCCCGGTATGCCCGGCGTTTTGTCTGAGCAATCTGCGCGCAATAAGAGCGCAGGCGCGGGCACTTCTCACAGCTTACGACCCGGTGTTGCAACTCTTCGAGCTTGTGAATGCGCTCGTCTAGAGTTCTTAGCGTGCCGTCATGAATCGGGGGGAACATAACCTCATGGCGATATGATCGCCCAAATGGTTGTTGGCCCACTGGGGTCGGTGAGTAGAGGCAAGCAACGATTGGAACTACAGCGGCAGAGCTCGGCGTGGGCCATTTCTCAGAGGTTCAGCTGCCGGCTGAGAGCCTCGAGCGACTGCCAAAAGCAAGCTTCTGTTGGCCCTTGTGGCCAGGTGGATAACTCTGTCGAGTTCAACCTGTGGTAAACATCGCGGAAGAGGTTGACCAGCTCTGGATCCCGCCAACCTTTTTCGGCTTCTTCCTGCAGGACCGTCAGGGCAACTTCCGCGGCCATGCCGTTCTTGTAAGGGCGTTCCGTGGTGAGTGCGTCGAAAATATCCGAGATCTGTAACACCCTCGCCAGTAAGGGAATTTGCTCTCCAGCGAGCCCATCGGGGTAACCGGATCCGTCCCAGCGCTCGTGATGATGCCGGATGATCGGCAAGACCGGCGCGAGGGTGCGCATTGGGCGGCAGATTTCCTCACCTTTGATCGGATGCTGGCGCATGATGTCCCACTCAGCGCCGTCCAGTGGCCCGGGCTTGAACAGTATGGCATCCGGAACCCAGACTTTGCCGATGTCATGTAGGAAGGCGCCGCGATGGAGGGTGAGCAGGTCCACTTCGGACAGTCCGAGAGCAGCTCCAAGCGCGACGCTGTACAGTGCCAGCCGCTCGCAGTGCCCAATGCTACTCCGGTCACGAGCTTCAACGGCTTGCGCCAGGCTGAACAGAATCCCCTCCGCCTCTTCCAGCGTGTCGAGCAGGGCTTTATGCCTGAGCAAGGCCATCAGGCGTGCCCGCAGTGCTTCCGGATGCACCGGCTGAGCTATAAACCCGTCGGCGCCTGTGGCCAGCACTTCCACTTCCTTTTCCAGGCTCCGGGTACTGCTCAGCACCAGTATCTGGGTCAATCGAGCTTGCCGGAGAGCGCGCACTCGCGTGCAGAACTCCTGTGCGCCCATCCCAGGCATGACCAGGTCGATGATGATCAAGTCTGCGGTCTGCGATTGCAACCACTCCAAAGCCTGATGTGGAGCATCAACCTCCACATAGCGACAGCGAACCGTACGCAGGATGGCCCGCAGCAGGCGGCGGTTGATGGCGTCGCCGTCGACAACCAGAACCACGGGGGACCCAGGCCCGCTCCCGGCGGCGTGGGCCTCGGGCACGGATGTAGTGCTCCAGTCACTGCGACCTAGCGTCAGCACTCCAAGCTTCGGAGAAGATGTTCTCCAAGGCATCGCTGGTGGCCACCGCTACGGCGCCTTAGAATCCTTTTCGGACGCTGGTGCGCAGGAATTTAGGAGAATGTCTCAGGTAGGTTGCCCCTGAATGGCGATTGCACAGGTACGGAGGTCTGTTGGATGCGGGCAATAGCTCTTCTAGCCTTAGTCACACCACTGGCTCTCGGCCAACCCCTCACACAGGGCGAGCGCGACCGGGCCTTGAGCGAGTTACATGCAGGCCGCAAGATGTTCCTCGACGCCTTGGCTGGTCTGACGCCCGCCCAGCTCGACTACAAACCCGCGCCCGATCGCTGGTCCATACGTGAGATCGCCGAGCATGTGATCCAAACCGAGGAGTCCTTGTTCAAGCTGATCACCGAGAAGATCCTGAAATCCCCTCCGCAGCCTGAAAAGGCTACGCCCCAGCAAAGGTCCAAAGACGAGCTGGTGTTAAAAAACCAGCTCGACCGGACGCAAAAACGCCAGGCGCCGCCGGAGCTGCAGCCCACGGGGCGTCGCCGCTCGCTCGAGGAATTGGTCACCGAGTTCAAGGCCAAGCGCGATCGTACGATCAGCTGGGTCCGCGAGACCCAGGCGCCCTTGCGGTTACACTTCGCGCCATCCGGAGACCTGGGGGATCTGGACGCTTACCAGTGGATCATGTTACTGGCCGGGCACACTGAGCGGCATGTGGAGCAGATTCGTGAGGTCAAGGAGTCGCCCGGTTTTCCCAAGCCATGATGTTTGGCTCGCGAACCTGCAGGACGACGAGGAGGCTGCATGAGCCAAAGAGGTGGCTACGGCACGCCAATTTACGCAGTTCATGAGTATGAGCTGCGCGAAGGTGTTACGCCGGAGGCGTTTGAGCGCGCAGTGGCTCAGGCGATTCGCAGAAATCTCTTCAGCCTACCGGGATTGGTACAGTTCCGTTTCCTGAAGGGGATCAAGGGCGAGCGCGTCGGACGCTACGCCGCGCTATGGATCTTCGAGAACCGTGAGGCTTGGGAACGCCTTTGGGGGCCCCTGGACAATCCGTATCCGAAGGACAAATACCCAGAGAGCTGGAAGATTTGGGAAGACGAGATTCTAGCCCCCTTGCTGGATCGGGACCCGGACCGCATCGTGTACACCGACTATGTGGAACTCCGCTTCGAAGGGGACGAGGCTGGTTGAATCACTTTTGCTCGTCCGAGCCATCGGGCCAGATACACTCCGCTCAGCGTCCCGAGCACGTAATGGGGCAGGTCCAGCCAGCTGAAACTGGTCCCGACCAAAGCTTGGCCGACCCAGTGGGAGCGGATGGCTTGGAGCCAGGGCGTGCTGATCAGCTGTAAGAACTCCAGTAATGTTGTAACTCCCAGCACCAGAAAGCCAACCGTGGCCGGCTTAGATGTGGGTCGGAGCCACATCCAGACCCAGATCCAGAACCACTCGTAGAAAACCCCGCCGAGGTAATTGTGGACCCAAGTGGCAGCGGGCCCGGTGTAATGCTTGGTGTACAGGCCAGCGGGCACGATCGTCAAGATCGCTATTCCTAGGCGGACGCGCGCAGGCTGCATTGTGCTTCATCCTATCCATAGCCGTTCGGCTTGCGGGTGTTCGCAAAGCGGTGCGTAGAGTGTCTCTCCCGGTTGCGTTATGATGGCACTCGGCAAGATGGCCCGTCCTTCCAGGGATCCCTTGTCAGTACGGTTGAGGTAACCATGCAGGGACTAACTCGCAGAAAGTGGATCGGACTAGCGGCAGTGACCCCCACGCTCAGCCTCGGCGGGACCGATCGCAGTGCCTCGCCCAGCATGGAGCAGCTCAAACAGGTAGCCGAGCAACCGGTGCTCCAGTTCCAGGGGTTGGATCGCCCCGTCGTGATCCACTCCATCAGGCTTTTGCGCAAGGGTCGAGAGCATTTTGTGCACGTGCGCAGCACGGATGGGGCTGAAGGGCTCTGCGTGACGAACGAGCGAGCTCGTTATCTCTATCCAATCCTGAAGACGCTGGTAATCCCCTATTTCATCGGCAAGGACGTGCGCGATCTGGAAGGGCATTTGTGGGAACTTTACCGGTATCAGAGCAATTACAAGCTACAAGGCCTGGCGTTTTGGTGCCCGCAGGCCTGGGTGGAGCTGGCGATCCTGGATATGTTCGGCCGCATATTGAACAAGCCCATGGCCGAGCTCGTGGGTGGAATTCGCCGGCGTTGGATTCCTTTTTACGTGGCGAGTGAGCGGCGGGATACGACTCCAGAACAAGAAGTGGAGTACCTCCAGCAACTGCTTCAGGAGACTGGGGCGCGAGCCGTGAAATTCCGTGTTGGAGGACGGATGAGCCGCAACCAGGACGCTATGCCCGGCCGCACCGAGAAGCTCATCTCGCTGGCACGAAAAGTCCTCGGCGACCAAATCGACCTTCACGCCGACGCAAACAGTTCCTACGACCCACCCGAAGCGATCCGCGTGGGCAGGATGCTGGAAGACGTGGGTGCAGTGTTCTTCGAGGAGCCTTGTCCCTTCGATCACTTGGAAGATACACGGCTCGTAACCGAAGCCTTGGAAATCCCCGTCGCGGGAGGCGAGCAAGAGTACAGTGAGTGGCGCTTTCGCTGGTCGATCCATCGCCGAGTGGTCGACATCGTGCAGCCCGACATACAGTATTACGGTGGTTTGATTCGATCTCTGCGCGTGGCGCGAATGGCCGATCTTGCCGGCATGCCCGCCGCGCCCCACATTTCCGGCGGCTTTGGCTTCGTGTACATGCTCATTTTCGCTTCCTGCGCGCCAA
>JAUQPO010000211.1 GCA_030550335.1 Acidobacteriota bacterium | reverse complement strand
CGGGTGGGGCGACACGTCGGACATGATGCTTACCCCCTGCGGCACGGAATGGCTTGGTTCTTTGCTGGAGACCTGAAGATAGCGAAGACTGGCAAGCGCTGGACCTTCGCATGTACCCAAGACCACCACGCTATGGAAGGGCGGGAGCTAGTTCGGGAAGCCACGCTCGAGGAGTTCTTGAAGAGACCCGATTTTGCCCAACACACTCTGCACCACGCGCCTGCTCCGCCGCTTCACGAAGAACCGAACTACGACGACCCCTACCAGTGGGGTATGGTCATCGATCTGAACCGTTGCGTGGGTTGCAATGCTTGCGTAGTCGCTTGTCAGGCAGAGAACAACATCCCGATCGTGGGCAAGCGCCAGGTCGCCCGGGGTCGTGAAATGCACTGGATCCGGATCGACCGATACTATGCGGGCGACCTCGAAGATCCGGAAGTTGTGTTCCAACCCGTCACCTGTCACCATTGCGAGCAGGCTCCCTGCGAGACGGTTTGCCCGGTCGCAGCCACCGTGCACAGTGCCGATGGGTTGAACGTAATGGTCTACAACCGGTGCGTCGGCACACGGTACTGCTCGAACAACTGTCCTTACAAGGTTCGCAGGTTCAATTTCTTGAACTGGCACAAGGAATTGAGCGAGATCCAGAAGCTGGCGTTCAATCCGGAAGTCACGGTGCGGATGCGGGGGGTGATGGAGAAGTGCACCTACTGCGTGCAACGGATCGAGCGGGCTAGGATTCGCGCCAAAGCTGAAGGGCGGCGTGCACTCAAGGACGAAGAGATCGTCACCGCGTGTCAGCAAGCTTGCCCCGCCGGGGCGATTGTTTTCGGCAACATTCGCGATCCACGGTCACGTGTAGCCAACCTGAAGGCCTTGCCTAGGAATTACGCGATGCTGGCCGAGTTAAACGTGCGCCCACGCACTTCGTACCTCGCTCGTGTGCGTAATCCGAATCCGGAGCTGGAAGGGTCCCATGGCTGAGGTGGTTTTGCACTCAGGAGGGTTAAACCCGCCGCTGGTGGAGGGGCCAACTTCGTTCGCCCGCATCACGGACGACGTCTGCAGAATTGTCGAAAACAAGCCACCCCGAGCCTGGTACGTGGCAATGGGGATTTCGGTCACGCTGACGCTCATACTCGGCGTGGCTCTCTACTTGTTGTTCACCCGCGGCATAGGCGTATGGGGTAATAACCAGCCTGTGGCCTGGGCGTTCGATATCACCAACTTCGTCTTTTGGATCGGCATTGGACATGCAGGGACGCTGATCTCCGCGATTTTATTCCTCTTCCGGCAGCGATGGAGAACCTCCATCAACCGGGCGGCGGAGGCGATGACGATTTTTGCAGTGATCTGCGCCGGCATGTTCCCGCTTATCCACGTGGGTCGGCCCTGGCGAGCGTACTGGTTGTTTCCGATTCCGAACCCGTACATCGACATGTGGCCGAATTTTCGGTCTCCGTTGATCTGGGATGTCTTCGCTGTAAGTACATACTTCACGGTGTCGCTGTTGTTTTGGTATACGGGGCTGATCCCGGACCTGGCCACGTTGCGCGACCGAGCGCGAACAAAACTCGCCAGATGGGCTTATGGGTTGTTAAGTTTAGGCTGGCGGGGTTCGGCGCGGCACTGGAGCGCGTACGAAAAAGCGTACCTGCTTCTCGCGGGACTTTCGACCCCACTGGTGATTTCGGTACACTCGATCGTCAGCTTTGACTTTGCCGTCTCCATCCTTCCCGGCTGGCATGCGACGATCTTCCCACCGTACTTCGTTGCGGGGGCCATCTTCTCAGGGTTCGCGATGGTCATTACGCTACTGGTGATCGCACGGCGAGTTTACAACCTCCAGCACCTGATCACGTTGCATCACCTGGACAACATGAACAAGATCTTGCTCGCCACGAGCCTGATCGTAGGCTACTCGTATGCAGTGGAGTTCTTCACAGCATTCTTCAGCGGGAACCCATACGAGCGTTTCGTATTCACAAACCGGGCCGTAGGCCCGTACGCCTGGGCCATTTGGACGATGGTGTTCTGCAACGTCGTGGTGCCGCAGCTGTTGTGGTTTCGCCGTTTCCGCCGAAGCGTGCCTTGGATGTTCGTGATAGCCATCCTGGTGAACATCGGCATGTGGTTCGAGCGGTTCAACATTATCGTGACGTCGTTGCACCGCGACTTTCTGCCATCCAGTTGGGGTTCGTTCCGCCCCACGGTTGTGGACTTTATGACGCTGGCAGGGAGCTTTGGCCTGTTCCTCACACTTTTCTTGCTTTTCCTAAGATTCCTGCCCGCGGTGGCTATGGCTGAGGTCAAAGCGGTCCTACCAGATGGTCGGCAGGAGGTGCGGGCATGACTGAGCCGCTGTGGGGTATCGCGGCAGTTTTTGAAACGCCGCAGCAGTTGTTGGAGGCCGCTCGGGAACTGCGGCGCAGGGGAGTGGAACGCCTCGACGCCCTGAGCCCTTTCCCGGTGCACGGGATGGACCGGGTCCTGGGGTATCGCGTGCCACCGCTGGGATGGGTGGTTTTGGTAGCTGCGGTGGTCGGGGCTAGTCTCGCTCTAGCTCTTCAGTGGTGGACCGGTGCAATCGATTACCCATTGCACGTGGGAGGCAAACCGCTGTTTGCGTGGGAATTTAGCGTGCCGGTGACGTTCGAACTGGCGGTCTTGCTCGGCGCCTTCGCGGCCTTTGGCGGCATGCTCTGGGTCAACCGGCTACCGCAGTACGAACACCCTGTGCTCTGCGTCGATGGCCTGGCGCGCGTGAGCACGGACGAGTTCGTCTTGGTTGTGGAGGCCAGCGACTCACAATTCGATGAGAACCGCATGACGCGGTGGCTACAGGAGTTAGGTGCAGTCAGGGTGGAGCGGATCCCAGGGAGAGGCGAGTCATGAAATCCAGCTGGGTCGGCGTGCTGGCAGCTTGTGTCCTGGTAGGATGCGCCGGCACTACAAGTCGGAAGCCTCCTGTGGAGATCTTTCGCGACATGGATCGCCAGCCCAAATACACAGCTCAGACCGAAAGTCCGTTGTTTGCCGATGGGAGGGCCGAGCGTCAACCTGTGCCCGGGACCTTAGCGAGGGAGAATTACAGCCCCGATCCGGCATTCACCACGGGCATCGTCAACAACCAATACGTCGGGTTGAATCCGCTCCCTTACACCCGAGAAGTCCTATTGCGGGGCCAGCAGCGGTTCAACATTTACTGTGCACCCTGCCACGATCGTGCGGGCACTGGTCGGGGCACTGTGGCGGTACGATCCGGGTGGCCTGCTGGGAATCTCCACGAGGAACGGATCAAACAGATGCGAGACGGCGAGCTGTTTTCTGTGATTACCAACGGTCGACGCACGATGCCAGGGTATCAGATCCAAATCCCTGTCGCTGATCGCTGGGCGATCGTTGCGTATCTGAGGGCGCTCCAACGCGCCTCGAGCGGCACCATCGAGGACGTACCCAGGGAGTTGAGGGAGGCGCTGCAGTGAGTGGCGCGACAACATCGCTGGAGTTGTCGGTTGCGGCTACAGCATGCCGGCTGCGGCCGGAACAATGGCAGCGTGTCCGGATCGTGCTTGTGGCGTTGGCTTTGTTCGGGTGGGTTACCTCCGCCTGGGGTTGGTCGCAGGATACACAGCAGTTTCACGCTTCCTACTTGGTCAGTTTCCTGTACGTCGCCACCATCGGCCTAGGCGCCACCCTGTTTGTCGCGATTCAACACTTGACCACCGCCGCCTGGAGTGTGACTTCGCGCCGCCTGATGGAGTCGATTATGATCACCGTGCTGGCCGCACCAGCATTGTTCATCCCGGTGATCCGCGGCCTAGATGTTTTATACCGGTGGGCCCAACCCGGCTTCTTCGATCCAGACGACCCAAATGTTGCGTTTAAGCGGGTGTTTTTCAGCCCCACCTTTTATGAGTCACGCATGGTGGTCTATTTCGTGGTCTGGTGCGTTCTGGCCTGGTTGCTCTACCAAGGATCAGTCGGGCAGGATCGCCACGGGGGAAGCATGGCAGCGGTCGTCAAGCTGCGGCGCTGGAGTGGGCCCGGTGTGGCAGCGCTGTTCGTCACGGTAACGTCGGCGGCCGTGGATTGGGTTATGTCGCTCGAGCCCTATTGGTACTCCACGGTATTTGGGATCTACGTCTTCGCTGGAGGAGCGGTGGCATTCGTAGCGGCAATCATCATACTCGCGCTAGGCTTGCGCGCCCTAGGTTATCTACGTGAGTGGATCCACGTCGAACACTACCACGACTGGGGAAAGTGGCTGTTCGCGCTCAGTGTGTTTTGGGCCTATCTGGCGTACTCACAGTACATGCTGATGTGGTACGCGAACCTGCCGGAAGAGACCGCCTGGTACCAGGTGCGATTGAACGGTTCCTGGCGTTGGGTGAGCCTGACACTGGCCGCAGGCCACTTCGGGGTTCCTTTCCTGGGCTTGATGGCGCGCAGGGCTAAGCGATCGCTCCCGTGGCTTGGCGCAATAGCTGGTTGGATGCTGTTGATGCACTGGGTAGATCTGCACTGGCTGGTGATGCCCACCGTGCATGAGCACGGATTTCACTTGCATTGGCTGGACTTAAGTACCTGGCTGGCCGTCGGCGCAACAGCTGCCCTGGTGGGCTGGTGGGTGATGGGACGGCACCCTCTGGTTCCGGCTGGTGACCTGCGGCTAGCTGAGTCACTCGAACATCACAACGAGTAGGTAGGTTATGAGCTCTCAACCCCAGAACGCACAATCGGCGACGGCGCCGTACGACACCCACGAGCCCAACCTACGTTTCATCGGTGCACTAACGGGACTGATTGTTCTAGCCCTCATCGTGCTGCTGCTGGCCTTGCAGGCTTATTTCGACCGGTTGTGGGAGCGGGAGGTCTACATCAAGGTGCTCGCGCCGGAGTCGGAGACCCTACGCGAGGTGAGAGCCCGGGAGGAGCAGCAACTGCACCGTTACACGTATCTGGATCGGCAGCGAGGGACGGTGCAACTACCCATCGAACGAGCCATGGAGCTGCTGATTGAAGAAGCGCGCCAGGGCAAGCTGTTCTACCCCACCACGCCGGCTCCCGTAGTTGCAGAAATCCGGGCGGGAGAACAGGGCGCCCCACAGACCAAAGCAGGGACCGGGGAACTAGACCAATGAGACGAATCGTGGGATTGCTGACCGTGACGCTGGCATCCGGCGTGAGCGCCTGGGGGAACCAGCCGCACGCCTCGGCAGTACCGGAGCCGCTCGTCGGAGTCGGCATTGAGGAGAGGATCGGCGAAAAGGTGGATCTCGACTTAAGTTTTGTGGCGACCGACGGGCGAGTGGTCATGCTGAGGGAGTTGCTCCCAGCGGACCGTCCGGTGATTCTCACCCTCGTGTATTACTCTTGCCCCATGCTCTGCAACATGGTGCTCAATGGCCTCGTCGAAGCCATCCGCCAGATCCCTTGGACTCCTGGCGAGGAGTTTAGCATTGTGACCATCAGCATCGATCCCCGGGAGACGCCGGACTTGGCAGCCCGGAAACGCGAGGTTTATGTTGCCAGTTACGGTCGCTCTGCTCCGGGCTGGTACTTTCTGACAGACTTTCGAGGCCACGTCCAGCAACTCGCTCGGCAGGTTGGGTTCGCTTACCGTTACGACGAGAAGACGAACCAATACGCTCACCCAGCGGCAATCATGGTGCTTGGGCCAGGGGGGAAGGTCTCGAGGTACTTGTACGGCGTGCGGTTCAGGACGAGAGACCTACGACTTGCCCTTGCTGAAGCTTCTGAAGGCAAAGTCGGGACGAGCTACGATCGCCTCCTTTTACTTTGCTACCACTACGATCCACAGGCGCAGTCCTACGTTGTGGCAGCTATGAACATCATGCGAGGAGCTGCGGTTCTAGTCGTAGTGGTTCTGGGTTGGGTGCTGTACCGGCTTTGGAGTAACGAGCGACGGTTTGTGTCACATCGTGAGCTAGGCCAGCGAGTATGAACGAGCTACGCAAACTCCTTTTGCCGCCCCCAAGCTCCGAGTATGCGAGTCAAGTGGATCAGCTCTACCTGTTCCTGGTCCTGGTGGCAGGGTTCTTCTTCATCCTCATTGCGGTCCTGGTTGGGTATTTCGTCTGGCGCTATCGTCGCCGTGCGCCAGAGGAACGGACACCGCATCTGACCCATAACTTTAAGCTCGAGTTGTTATGGAGTGCCATTCCGACGGTCATTGTTCTGATCATCTTTGTCTGGGGGCTGCACGGCTACATCGCTGCGAGCGTGAGTCCTGGAGAGCCGTTAGAGATCCAGGTGACTGCGCGGCGCTGGATCTGGCAGTTTGAATACCCGGATGGCACGCGTGTGTTGAATGAGCTCCATGTGCCCGTGGGACGCAAGGTGCGGCTGGTGATGTCCTCCGAGGACGTCATTCA
>JAUQPO010000210.1 GCA_030550335.1 Acidobacteriota bacterium | reverse complement strand
GCCGGGTCAACAGCCAGTGCGTATCGGGACAGCGTTCTACGACCGGGGCCGTTGCTTACCATGGGCGATGGCTACCGAATGCATCGTCTGCGAGGAGTGGTGTCCAACTAGTCCCAAGGCGATCTATTTGCAAGAAGCCGAGGTGCGCGACGCTCATGGGCGAGTCCGGCTGGTGCGGTTGCCGTACGTGGATCCCAGCCGTTGTGTCGGTTGTGGTGCCTGCGAGTATGCGTGTCCTGTACACGACCGCCCCGCCATTTACGTCACCAGCGTGGGTGAGACCCGCTCCCGGGTAAATCAGCTCATGTTGGAACATCCTCGCAGTGAGGGGAGGGCTTCATGAACTCAGCTCGGATGGCCGGGTTGCTGAGCTTGGCTGGCGTTTGGCTTCTCTCTATTTACTGTGGGCGCTCGTCCCGCAACCCGTCCCTGTTGCCAGGCCCAACTGAAGTGCAGGGCTGGAGCCAGACCGCGACACCGCGCAGCTATGGCCCAAGCGACCTATGGCAGTACGTCGATGGCGATGCCGAGCGGTACCTGAAGGCTGGCTTCGAACGGGTCTACACCAGCGACTACCTCCACTCTTCTGGACTGGAAGCCAAAGCTGACGTATTCGTCATGCGGGACGAACGAGCGGTGCGCGAACTTTGGTCCCAAGAACCTGCGGAGGGCAGTCAGCCCCTGACGCTCGGCGATGAAGCACGTGCGTACCCGGGAACCATTGTGTTCCGGAAGGGCCGCTATCTAGTCCGGGTGGTCAGCTATGGTGCGACCAGCCAGCAGGAGCCCCTACAAACGCTCGCCCAGGCGGTCGCCCGCCGGTTGGATGGCGGGGCCACCCAGTAGTTCCTAAGTTTATGAGGCGATGGTATAAAGGAGAGCGGGTGAAAGGCGCGGGGCTGGATGGGGTGAGCGTTCATCACGTAACTAGGCGCACGTTCTGCCGGTGGGTAGGAGCAGCCAGCGCGATCTCGCTGGGATGCTCCGGAGCACCGGAAACTCCCCCCAGTTCCACCACAGGCCGCTCCAAGGTGGTTATTGCTCAAGACCCTAAGTTACGGGATACGCGTGGCAAGCTTTCACCCCAGCGAGTGGCTGCGTTGCTCAATCGGGCGTTGCAGGCCCTGTTCGATCGAGATCATCCTGCGGAAGCCTGGCACCAAGTGGTTCGGCCCGGGCAGGTGGTAGGCCTAAAAGTGAATTGCCTGGCAGGCAAAGGGGCCTCTACCTCTGTTGAATTGGTCGAGGCAGTGTGCGAAAGCTTGCAGCAAGCGGGCATCCGCCCGGACAAGATCGTGGTCTGGGACCGCCTGAACGCGGACTTAGAAAGCGCTGGATTCCGGATCCGGGAACGAGGACCGGGCGTACGGTTCATCGGCAACGATGTATTGGGTTACAGCGACGAGCTTTACGCCCACGGCAAAGCGGGGAGCCTGGTGTGCAGGACCCTGACCGAGGTTTGCGACGTGGTCATCAACCTGCCGGTCCTCAAAGACCATAGCATCACTGGGGTCACCATCGCCCTGAAAAACCTTTTCGGAGCGATCCACAATCCCAACAAGTACCACCTGAATGCCGGAGACCCATACGTGGCTGACGTGTTTATGTTGCCTCCGATCCGGTCCAAGGTGCGGCTGAGTATCTGCGACGCGTTTACACCCGTCTATCAAGGTGGGCCGTCCTACATGCCGCAGTGGATGTGGCCTTTCAACAGCTTGCTCGTCTCCCTGGACCCCGTGGCTTTGGACTACATCGGCTGGCAGCTGATCGAGCAAAAGCGTGCTGAGGCTGGTATGAAGCCGCTCAGAGAGCTCAAACGAGAGCCTCGCTACATCTTCACTGCGGCTGACGCCCAACACCGCCTAGGGGTGTGCGATCCCCAGCGGATCCAAGTGATCCGCATCTGATAAACGACGAGGGGGCCATGGATCGGCAACTGGCATCCTCCAACCCGGCAACTCAGGTGCCGGTCGATCAGGCACCGCTCACGGAGTGTGCCTACCGAGGGTTTGACACCCCTTGCTGGGAGCGACGGGAATTTTTAAAGTGTGCGGCGGCAACCGGTACGTACTGGCTCGTCAACCCACTGTGGGCAGCGCGCACAAACGACGCAGTCTTCACGCGCGAGGCTCGGCATTACGAAAAGCTCCCGCATAAGCAAGTCAAGTGCGTGCTTTGCCCTCGCGAATGCGTGGTGGACGATCGGGAGCGCGGCTACTGTGGCGTCCGGGAGAACCGTAGCGGCACTTACTATACGCTCGTTTACAGTCGGGCCTGCAGCGCTCATGTGGATCCCATCGAGAAAAAGCCTTTCTTCCACTTCCTCCCGGGGACCGCAGCGTTTTCGGTGGCCACGGCCGGCTGTAACGTCAACTGTAAAATGTGCCAGAACTGGGAGATTTCGCAGGTGCGGCCGGAGCAAGTCCAGGCCATGTACTTGCCTCCCGACAAGCTGGCCCAGCTGGCCAAACAAACCGGCTGCGCTTCGATCGCCTACACGTACTCCGAGCCGGTGGTCTTTTACGAGTGGATGTATGACTGCGCGCGGGCAAGCCGGCCCTTGGGCATCAAAAACGTGGTCGTCACCGGAGGTTACATCAAAGAGAAACCCCTCAGAGAACTGTGCAAGGTGGTCGATGCCATCAAAGTGGACCTGAAGGGATTTTCGGAGCGGTACTACCAGGAAGTGGTCAATGGCCAGCTCAAGCCAGTGCTCGA
Organism: Acidobacteriota bacterium; assembly: GCA_030550335.1. Classification (GTDB taxonomy): domain Bacteria; phylum Acidobacteriota; class Terriglobia; order Bryobacterales; family Bryobacteraceae; genus JAUQPO01. Next base: position 3,728 of record JAUQPO010000210.1, on the reverse strand, counting down.
TGCCCTGCTGGTCATGAAAAGCGAGGGCGTGTGGCTGGAAATCGTCTACTTGGTCGTGCCCACGCTCAACGACAAAGAGGGGGAGCTCCGGCAGCTGGCGCGTTGGGTGAAATCCCAACTCGGGCCAGACGTTCCGCTGCACTTCACTCGGTTCTACCCTCAGTACCTGCTCAAAAACTTACCTCCCACACCTATCGCCACGCTGGAGCGTGCCAAGCAAATCGCTGATGCCGAGGGCTTACACTACGTCTACATCGGTAACGTCCCCGGCCATCCCGGCGAGAACACTTATTGCCCGCGGTGCAAACGCCCGGTGGTGGAGCGAATTGGGTATCAGATTCGCGGCGTGCACCTAAATCGAGGCAAGTGCAAGCATTGCCAGCAACCCATCCCGGGTGTATGGAAAAGTTAGGTTGAAGCCGCTAAGGCGAACCCATCGCTGAAGGAGAATGACCGTGCGCCGGGCGATCGTCTACAGCATGCTGGCGACTGCCGTTTGCCCACCTGCAGGCTGCGCCTCCAAACCGGGCGCGAACCCAACCGGTCCTGCCAAGGTACGGCCGGCTGCAGTGGCCGGAACTTTCTACCCCGCCGATCCTACTCAACTGCGCAGCATGATTGACCAGTTACTGAGCCGCGCCCAGCCACCCAAAATCGAAGGAGAACTCATCGGCCTGATTTCCCCCCATGCGGGCTATGTGTACTCGGGCGGGGTGGCAGCCCACGGCTATGCATTGCTACGGGGAATGAAATACGAGCGAGTGGTCGTCATTTCCCCTTCACACATCGACTTCTTCAACTTCTCCGCCGTCTACGACGGCGATGCCTATGAAACCCCACTGGGCCAGATCCCAGTGGATAAGGAATTCGCCCAGCAGTTGGCTGCGGCGGATCGGTCCATCCGCCTGTCGGACCGCGGGCACCGGGTCGCGGCAGGGCAGGCCGAGCATGCCCTAGAAGTCCAGCTGCCCTTCTTGCAAGTGACCTTAGGTCAGTTTCGGCTCGTGCCCATCGTCATGGGCGACCAGCGCTACGAGTTATGCCGGGCCCTCGGTGTGGCCCTAGCCAAAACTATCGGCAATTCCAAGACCCTGATCGTCGCTAGTTCCGATCTGTCCCACTACCACCCTTACGCCCAGGCCACCAGTCTCGATCAAAAAACATTGCGAGCAATCCAGGAATGGGATTATTTGAGCCTGTCGCGTAACTTCGAAGCCCAGGTATGGGAAGCCTGCGGTGGCGGCCCGATCATCGCGGCAATGATTGCCGCCGAGCGCCTTGGGGCCAAGCAAGCCATCCTGGCCAAGTACGCGAACTCCGGCGACGTGACCGGTGACAAGAGCCGCGTGGTAGGATACGGATCGGTCGCCCTGGTTAAACCAGCGCGGCGAGCCCAGGCCGTGGAACCCGCATTCGAGCTAAGCGAAGACGAGCAGAAAACCCTGCTGGAGATTGCGCGCAAGTCCGTCGAGACGGCCGTCAAGGAGCACAGGTTGTATGAGTGCCCTGCTCCTACGTCCGAACGGCTGCTCCAGGAGCGGGGAGCCTTCGTCACCCTGAAGAAGCATGGCCAGCTCCGCGGTTGTATCGGTTACGTGGCGCCTCTGAAACCCCTATACCTGACCGTGCGTGACGTAGCGGCTCTGGCTGCTACGCGCGATCCTCGTTTTCAACCGGTCAAACCTGACGAATTGCCCTTGCTCGAATACGAAATTTCAGTGCTTTCCCCACTGCGACGCGTTCTGAGCATCAACGAAGTCCAAGTGGGCCGGGACGGTTTAGTAGTGCGCAAAGGAGACGCCGAAGGATTGCTCTTACCTCAAGTCCCAGTGGAGCAGGGCTGGGATCGGGAAACGTTCCTACGCGAGACCTGCATCAAAGCCGGGCTGCACCCGGAGGCGTGGAAGGAACCTTCCACCGACATTTTTCGCTTCACGGCATTTGTTTTTACTGAACGAGGGCCGCAGAGATTCCTCACTGTGAAGCGACCCCCATCCGACTGAACGCGGTGGTATAGAGCATCACCGCCACAGCCAGGTTCCCACCGAACAGCCATAGCACCGTGCGAAGGAATCCAAACAAGGGGATCATGAACGCTCCAAGCAGCATCGCCCCAGCACAGGCACCTACCAGATCCAGGCCATAGACGACGCCGAGCCCGGTGGGCCATCGCGCGGAAAAATACACGGCGCTCGCCACCGGGAACTGGTAACCTCCGAGGAAGCCAGCCGCCAAGGCCAGCAACGGGAACACCAGTTGAGTGGCAACGAAGAGCCACACCGGGTGGCTGAGATCCCCCAGGGCCACCAGCGATGAGTACACAGCCATCCCCGCCAGGCTGGCCATCAGCGCGAGGCCAGCCAGTAAACGCAAGCCGTTCTGTAGAACAGACACTCCGTCCCGGCTTAGCCATCGCAAAGCCTTGTGACTGCCCCAAGCCATGCCGACCATGAACAGCGCGATGATGAGCGCCAGCTGTTCGTAAACAAATCCCCAGAGCGCCTGAAACCCAAGCAGGAGCAGTGCTTCTAGGGCCATCATGGTCAGGCCCATCATCACCACCACGTAGCCCACCGCTGCTTGGACACGCGATGGGATCGATCGACGTCCGAAAAGCCCTACCGCACCAGCCAGGAGGATTATTGCGGACACTACCAGCACCGCTTCGAACGATACCTGGCCCAGTCCGCTCGTCAGTCGCTCAGCTAAGCCTCGAAATTGCTTACCCCAACGTGCGATCGCGAAATAGTAAGCAATGGGCTCGAAGTCCCGGTTCACAGGCGTTTCTGGCAACGGTTCGATGCGCTCGTCGAGCATCTTGAGCCGGTCAGGCATCAGCCGGAACGGAACGTAATACTCCTGAACGTAAATTGTGTTCAGCTGACGCTTTTTCAAGCGCTCGACCAGCTGGACCGGGTCGCGCGTGAGCACGCCTCGGGAGTTCGATGCTAGCAGGTGCACCGTCTCGCCGGGAATGGCAGTCACCTCGGGGAAAACCTGCCGCAGCGTCTTGGTCAAAGCGCGCAGCAGGGCGGCAAGCTCGTCACTGATGTAGTTCTCGGAAGCCGGCAACCGAATCGAGATTACACCCCCTTCAGCCAAGCGCCGCGCGAGCTCGCGAAAACACTCAAGTGTGTAATAACGGTTCAGCTGGGCTGTTTGCGGCTCGGGCATGTTCACGATCACCACGTCATAACTCGTGCCAGCCCGTCGCAGAAAGATACGACCATCCACTAAGTGGATTCGGACTCGCGGGTCTGTCTCGATCCGTCGCCACTCCTCAGGGAAGTACCACCGTGCAATTCGCAGGAGTTCTGGATCCAGCTCGACGTAATCCACGTGCTCAACCGAGGGATGTTTGAGGATCTCAATCACCGCACCACCCAAGCCCCCGCCGAGCAACAACACCCGCCGCGGGGCCGGATGCTGAAGTAGCGAGTAGTGAACGGCGTCCTCAGCCTGTTCGGGTTCCCCAACGCCGAACAACCGCACACCGCTCTCGAATAAGCTACGAGCCCCGCCGGCCTCAGCCACCACTAGCTGGCCGTACGGTGAGTTCCGGACCGCCACGATCTGAAACCCTCGCCAGCTCCAGCCGAGCGTGGCGCGCTCCAGCATCCCAGGAACCCACCAAAAGCTCCCAAAAACCCCCAGTGTCACCACACTGGCCACGTGTTTCCGCAGCCGGGTCAGGAGTAAGCAACTGGCGAGCACTGCGTTCACCCCGA
>JAUQPO010000209.1 GCA_030550335.1 Acidobacteriota bacterium | reverse complement strand
TCAGAGACAAAATCACGAGCTGGCCGAACAATGTAAACCCCGTCCCGGTGTCCCGCACCGTCAGGCCAGTAACGCAGGTGGCGCTCGTGGCTGTGAACAGGGCATCAATGAACGGAATGGGTTGATCCGGCGGGGTAGCCCACGGTGTTTGCAACAGTAGTGTGCCCGTGAGAATGAGCAACAAGAAGCTCAAGACCAGCACGCGCTGAGGTTGTAGTGGGGTTCGCCGTCTCATAGCGGGATCCAAAAAGGCCTACAGGCGCCGGGCGATCACCCGGTAGTCCAGTGCCCCGAAAAATTTTTCCCGCAAGCTGGCGGGAAGCTCGGCCAACTCTGGAAAGTGCTCCACGGCCGGCTCTAGGTACTGAAGCTCGAGATTTCCGAATCCTGCTTCCTGCAGATAGAAACACAGGAGTGCCGGAGGCACGGGCCGGGTATGTGTGGGGTCCAAGTAAAAATGGGTAGCGAAGATGACCAGACATTCTGGGTTTGGCGTCTCGATCACAAATACGCCATCTCGGCGCATCTTCTGGGCCACAAGCTCGATCAGTCTCGGGACCTGCTCTGGCGGCAAGTGCTCGACCACGTGACTACAAAAGGCCGCTCCCAGGGCCGCATCGGGCAACTGCCCGAGATAACTCAGCGCATCACCTTGTTCGACGGCGAGGCCTTTCTTTTTACACCACGCAACAAGTGAGGGATTCTGCTCGATGCCCCGAGCATCGATGCCCGCCTGCCGCAAAAGCTCGAGGAACTCGCCGCGGCCACACCCCAGATCCAACACCGGTTCGTGCCCCTGAAATAGCTCAACGAGCGGGCGCTGGCGCTCTCGGATCGCAGCTTCGTCGCCACGGAATTTTTCCGCGAAGACCAGCACGGGCAGGCTCGTGACGCCCGCTGCTGCGGCGCCGGGTGCCTCCGCTGTCTGAAGCGCTGGACTCAGCAAGGCGAGCTGTTGCCGTACGGAACGGAGTTCGTAATGGATCAATCGCTCAAATTCCGCGCGGACGCGAGCCAGGTCCTCCCACAGGCGCTGCTGGATCTCGAGCGCGGTCCTGGCCATGGCTTGCTCGAAGGCACTGTGTTGGGCCTGAAGCTGGCTCCGGTAGACAGCCTCGAGTTCCGTGGCGCGATGATGGAACGAAGCTTGCAGCTCCGCGAGTCCGCGCAGCATTCTGGCCTCGCTTTCCGCCCACTTGCGCTCCCACCCTTCGCGCCATTGATGCCAATGCTTGCGTTGATCTTCTGCCAGTTGTCCAATCTCACGCAAGCCTTGCTCAACGGCCTCGACCCTCGGAGACAGTTGCCTGAGCTCACGCAGGCTTTGCTCCAGCACCTCAACCCGCGGAGAAAGTTCTCGGCGGAAGTGTTCTAGCTGCTGGCGCCAGTCGTGGTGAAACTGCCGGAGTTCGTTCCAGGTATGTTCGATCAACCGGTTTGTTTGGTTGAGGGCTTCCAGGGTAGCGCTCAAGGCCTGGACGACGGCGCGGTTGAATTCAACCTGCTCGCGAACGTGCCAGTGGAGAAGGCGAGCGATCAGGCGCTTGGCTGCCTGGATTATAGCGTTATGGATCCCTGGGGGACGGGGGTTAACGGTTCCGATGGCGGCAATTTTTCCCTCGGCGGCATCCCGAGCGTGCAAAAGGGGCATCAGATCCGGCAGCACCACCCGGTTGTGCTCGAGTGGGGCTTTCCAAGCGCGCTCGCGCACTTGCCGGATCAATTCGGTAATGGGGTCGGGACCATCCTGCCGGGGTTCACTTGGCGCGCCGCCCACCTTTTCTACTCCAGGTCGCTACAATCCGCGTGTGAATGCCGCCCCGCGGTCGGAACTCTCCGATCACCGTGGCCGAGATGGGCCGGGCTGCTGCCACGATGTCCCGGAGAAAACGGTTGACCACATTTTCCTGAAAAATCCCCAGGTTGCGATAGGCGAGCATGTACATTTTGAGGGACTTCAGCTCGATGCAGTGCTTATCGGGTACGTACTGGATGGTAATCGTACCGTGATCGGGTAAACCCGTCCGGGGACACACCGAGGTGAACTCGGGCATGACGATCTCGATCGTATAGCCCGGAAATTGGTTGGGGAAGGTTTCAATGGCGGGCAGGGGAGCATCGAGCCCTGCACGCGCGTGTTCCTCGGTGTACAACTTCGACGGTGTGACTTTTTTGGCCATTGGCTTTATCCCTCCCAGCAACCGAGTTTCCGCGCCAGTTGCTCCAGAAAGAGCCCAGCATCCGTCACCACGCCCATCGCCTGACCAGTACCACGGTCGCTCACTTTGGTCACCACCGCGGGGTTGATGTCGACGCAGATGACTTTGACCCAGCTGGGAATCATGTTGCCGGTGGCCACCGAGTGCAGCATCGTACCGAGGCACAAGACCAACCCAGCACCGCGCAACTGCTCAGCGTACGCGTCCTGCGCAGCGTTCATGTCGGTGATCGTTTCTGGCAGTGGACCGTCGTCTCGCAAGCTCCCTGCCAAAACGAACGGAACGTTGTTTCGGATGCACTCGTACATGATCCCGCTCTTTAGAATGCCCTGCCGGATAGCGTTGGCAATGCTGCCTGCCCGGTAGATGGTGTTGATCGCGCGCATGTGGTTACGATGGCCGTGTTCTTCTTGCCGCCCATCGCTGAGGCGTACGCCGAGCGAGGTGCCGTAAAGTGCCGCCTCGATGTCATGCACCGCCAACGCATTGCCCGCCAATAACGCCTGGACGTACCCATGGCGGATCAAGGCTGCCAAGTAGGGTGCGCTCCCGGTGTGGACGACGACCGGCCCAGCGACCACCACCACTTTCTTCCCTTCGGCAATGGTCCGTCGTATCAACTCCGCTGTCTGGCGCACGGCCGTCTCTACCTGCCGCTCTGACGAGACGCCCTGGGTCATGAAAGCGAAATGATAACGATCGCGCTCTTTCGCCTCGGGGACCACCCGAATCCCTTTCATGCCCACCACTACTCGGTCACCTGCTTTCAGGTCGCGCAGCCGGCGACAAAAGGCACGCCCGTTCTCGATGACGATGACAGCGTCCATGCGCTGGTCCTCGACCTCGATCCACTTGCCCTCGTAGCGCACGAACGTGCGGTGGTTGGTAGTGGAGTAAAAATTCTCGGGAGCGCAGCGGTCCCGCTCTACGGTTTCCAGTTGCGCATCCCCGCGATCGGGAATCGAGCAACCCAGGGAGTGCAACTGGGCAAGTAGCTTCTCCATTTGCTCGGCTGTGGCCGTTTCTACGCGGAGCCGCAGGCGCGAGGGATCGGCGTTGGTGCGGCCGATTTCGAACTCCTCGACCTCGAAATACCCGTCGAAGGCCACTACCGTGTCGAAAATCTGCTCCATGATGTGGGAATCGATCAGATGGCCTTCGGCCTCGACAATTTCTTGGTACGGAAACGGCGGTTTCTGGGACGCCATAGGCGATGGTAGCGGGGTTTCTTTTTAGGATAGCCGAGCCCCTGGCGCGGACGCGCCGGCTTTGGCGGCATCGGGAGAGTCGTTCATCACGTAACGTTGGTAAGCCTCCAAGACCTCCCCCGCAGGGCCTTGTTGCACGACGTGGCCACGCTCCAACCAGATGGCATAGTCACAAAACGGGCGCAGCTCCGCCGGCGCTTGGGACACGCAGATGAGGATCTTGCCTTGCTGGCGAAGCTCGGAAATTTTGCGCAGGCATTTGTGCTGGAAGCGCTGGTCGCCGACAGCCATGACCTCGTCGATCAGGAGGATCTCCGGTTGGGCGTGCACCGCAATGGCAAAACCCAATCGAAGGATCATGCCGTGCGAATACGTGCGTAAAGGTTCGTTGATGAAGTCGCGCAGCTCGGCGAATTCCACCACTTGGTCAAAGATGGCGTTGGTTTCACGGCGCGTCAGCCCGAGCAGCGCAGCGTTTACCCGGAGATTCTCGGCACCAGTCAGGTCTGGATGGAAGCCCGAGCCGAGCTCGAGGAGCGCCACGACACGGCCGGTGACGTGCACGCGGCCACGGTCCGGTTGGAGCAGCCCGGCGGCGAGGGCCAACAGGGTGGATTTGCCAGCCCCGTTCGGCCCCACCACAGCGAGGCCTTCGCCGTCACGCAAGCTGAAGCTGACGTTGTCCAGCGCCCGGACCGATAAGGGTTCGCGCCCAGTCAGCATCTGGAGCAGGAAGCGCCAGAAAAACTGCCGCGATTGCCGCGCGTACGTCTTGCTAACGTTCTCGAAGATGACGCAAGCCATCGTATTCACCGTTCAGAGGTAATCGGCGAACCGCGATTTCAGCCGTCGGAACACCATGAACCCCAACGCCAGGGTTCCGATCGAGACGGCCGTCAGCTTGACCAGCAAGGTCTCCGGCGGGACCCGATTTTCCATGATCACAGTCCGGCAGGCCAGAACTACGGCAGCGATCGGATTGTACTGGTAGAGGGTCCGGTAGCGTTCGGGGATCATGGTGAAGGAATAAAAAATCGGTACCAGCCAGAAAAGCACCGTATTGGCGGACTCCACCACGTAGCGCACGTCGCGGAAATACACGTCGAGCGCCGAGCTGGCCAGGCTCAAGCCGCAGACGAAGACGATTTCCATACCCAGCACATAAACCAACCAGAACCACCGGAGTGCGGGCTGATAGCCCGCGGCGATGGCTAGCCCGAGCAGTAGCCCGATCTGGATCAGGAAGTGTAGGGCGTTGGCCAGCACCGTGGAAACAGGCAGCAGCTCCCGCGGCATAGGCACTCGCTTCAGCAGCGCCGCATTGGCCCAGATGGACACGGTAGCCGATTGCCAAGCTAGGGAAAAGAAACTAAACACGACCAGGCCGGATAAGACCGAGATGTGAAAGTTCTCCACGCCTTGGGGGCGGAAGATTCGCGTAAAGACGAAAGTGAGTACAAGCATGAGTACGAGAGGATTCAGCAACGACCAGAAGATGCCGAGCGACATGTTGCGGTAGCGGATCTTGAAGTCACGGATCACCAGGTTCCAGATCAGGTAGCCGTAGTTCCGCCGCTGCATCGCCACGCTCACGGATATCATTGTCGCCCTCAGTGAAGGCCTAAAGCAGTCTGGGCGGCGCTCCGAAGATTCGGGAGAGGAGATACGCGGGCGATGAGGGGTGAGCGAGGTGCCCCGACAGCCGTAGGTGACCTGGGTAGTCGGTGCAAATGGATTTTCTTCTTGCTTGTTTGCTTGTGGTTGAAGGGCAACCGAGCAGAGGCCTGGCCCTCGACGACTGCTTGGGACGCCGGACGGGGGCGGTTGTTCGTCCGGTTCGTCGAAGGGGAGAATAGTCCAGCTGAGTTTTTGCTCACAGGCGAGGGCTATCAGGCTCATTTCGCACCCGATCATGTGCGCTTTGTGATTCAAGGCCATGCTTTAGTGCTGCGATTCGAAGGCGGCAGCGGCGCACGGCTCCAAGGGGAGGACTCGAGCGGGGCTCAGCTGAGCTTCTTTCTCGGCGACGTCGGCACGACTGCACTGCATGCGCTCGGTTACCGGTCGATCTGGTACCGCGAGCTCTACCCTGGCATCGACCTCCGCTATCAGATCGATCACGGCGCACTGAAATCGGAGTTCCGGGTTCGCCCGGGCGCCGAGCCCCGTCAAATCCGGCTCGTTTGGGAGGGGGCTACCAGAGTTTGGGTGCGCCCGGACGGGTCGCTCGCAGTGGAGGGTCCTTGGGGACGGTTGATCGAACGTGCGCCGTCGATGTGGCAAGAGCGGGGGAAGGTGACCGAACCCGTGCGCGGCGGCTTTCGGGTCGACCGGGCGGGCAGAGTGGGATTCTGGCTCGAAGGCTACGATCCGGATTTGCCGCTGGTGATCGATCCTGCATTCGAACTGGTCACCTACTTCGGGGGCAGCGGGATCGACAAGATTGAGGATGCAGTGGTCGATTCGTCGGGAAACATTTATGTTGCCGGATGGACGGATTCGTCGAATCTCCCGCAGCTGGCGCCGTTACAAGGCCGTAGTGGCAGCGTAGATGCCTTCGTGGCGAAATTTCGCGGTTCCGACGGAGCGTTGCTCTTTGCCACGTACTTGGGTGGAAGTGGCGACGATCGAGCCTTCGGTATTCGGCTCGACTCGACTGGAAATGTGTGGGTTACCGGCTGGACGACCTCCAGTAATTTCCCCACTCGCCAAGCCCTCCGAAGCTCGCTCGCCGGTGGCCGAGACGCCTTTGTGGTCAAGCTCAGTGCTGATGGGCAGCAACTGTTGTTCGGTACGTACTTAGGGGGTGGGGGGCAGGATGCGGGCTATGCCATCGCGGAGGCTCCCAACGGCGAGATCTGGATCGGTGGGGAGACCAGCTCGTTGAACTTTCCCACCTACCAAGCACTGCAAGCCTCCCTTCGAGGCCCTTTGGATGGGTTCCTGGTGCGGCTGACTTCGCAAGGCTCGCTGGTGTACTCCAGTTACTTTGGCGGCAGCTCGCAAGACCGCATCCAGGCGG
>JAUQPO010000208.1 GCA_030550335.1 Acidobacteriota bacterium | reverse complement strand
GCCTGGCCTCTGGTGTGTCGGCCGAGCTCTCCCAACACCCACCCCGGTTTGCCGGGGCGAACTTAAAGCAAGTTCTGAGTGGCGGCGAAGACTACGAGCTGCTGTTTGCCGTTCCGCCCAACCGCCGAGTGCCAGCACAACTGTGCGGCGTGCCGCTGACAGTCATCGGTCGTTTCGAGCGAGGCCGTCCGGGACGCATCCGCTTGCTGGGGCGAGAACTTGAACCTGCTGGCTGGGACCATTTCGGTTCCGTTCTGGCCACATCTACAGATGCTGAATTGGGAGGGTTTGCTACCGGTAGAAGCGAGGTGGGACAATGATCGGTCGTTTGTCCGCTCTGGGAGTGCTGTTGGCTATGAGTGCGATGGGTGCCGTTAAGATCGAGAAGATCAGCTACCAAGGTTGGCTCAACTGCTACCGCGTCACAAACGGCCTAATCGAGCTGGTTATCACAGCAGATGTAGGACCACGGATCATTCGTTGCGGGTTCGTGGGCGGTCGGAACCTGTTCAAGGAGTTTCCCGAGCAATTGGGCAAGAGCCGCGAAAAAGAGTACCAGTTGCGCGGGGGACATCGTTTGTGGGTTGCCCCGGAACGGTTGGAAACCAGCTGGGCGTTGGACAACGATCCGATCGAGGTTCAGGTGGATGGCTCGAGGCTTCGAGCGGTTCAGCCTGTGGATTCTGCGGGACTCCAGAAGCAAATCATCGTCGCCATGCATGCGTCGCGAGCAGAGGTGGAAGTGGTGCATGAGGTCAGAAATGCCACGCCGTGGGCGGTGGAGTTCGCACCCTGGGCGTTGACGATGATGGCTCCGGGTGGGATTGCCATCACTGGGTTCCCTCCCCGCGGTAAGCATCCCGAAGTATTGCTGCCCACCAACCCGCTGGTGATGTGGGCGTACACCGACCTGTCGGACCCGCGTTGGATGTTTACCCGCAAGTACCTCATGTTGCGCCAAGATCCGGAGCGCGCAGAGCCGCAAAAGATCGGCCTGTTCAACCCAAAGACCTGGGGAGCATACCTGTTGGACGAGGAGCTGTTTCTGAAACAGACTCAGGCGGATCCTCAAGCTCGCTATCCGGACTTCGGGTGCTCGTTTGAAACCTTCACGAACGCCGAGATGCTGGAGTTGGAAACCCTAGGTCCGCTGACGCGGGTCGAGCCTGGTGCCAGTGTGCGCCACACAGAACGTTGGAGCTTGCACCGCGGTATCCGCATCGATAAGTGGACCGACGAAGTGTTGGATGCGGTGTTGGAGCCGCTTCTGGAGCGCTGACCCTGTGCGACCCACTCACGAGAGTTTCTCGGGTGAGTCCTCCGGCGGGGAGGCGGAGGCGCTGGCTTTTTCCACCAGCTGTCGCGGATCCAGCAAGTGCGACGGGCGGTATTCTTGCTCGGACCACCGGGACGAGCCCTCAAACTGGACACCGAGGAAATAACCGATGTCGCGATAGATGCAGTAGCGCACTCGACCAGCCAACGTGCCGCTCCGGTGCTGGATTTCTACGGCCGTGCCTGGTGGGATGGCAATCTCTGTCTGTAAGCATGCGCCGGAACGGGAAATGTCTTCGAGGTTAGCGATCAGCTCCTTTTGCCGCCCGCTTGCCTCACGCCAAGTCAGCTTGACCAGGTCGGCACACAACAATCGCGGTTCCATCCGTCGATCTTTCATACACTCCTCAGATCGGCGTGAGCGCTCATGGAACTTAGCTCAGCGGACCAACCTCATTTTGCCCTAGGCCAACATAGAGAGTCACTGAAAAATGCATTCCCACAGCCTCGGGGCGTCAGCGGCGATCCACTCGTGGCGCGGCTTCAGTGAAATCGCCTGTCCGCACGGCCTCAGATCTCCAGTGGTGAACGACTGGTTGACTGAGGCGAGTGGCGCAACTGGGGCAGGCGCCCGATCAGCCAGAAGCGACTGTGTGGAAGCCATCCCGTTATTGAGATTCCGCAGGCGTTCGCCGCTCTCCCAACGACTGCGGCTAGTCGCAATTTGGCAGGAGCACGGCTAGCGCCGCTTCACGACGCAAGCATGGCGAAAGCAGACGTGCTCGCCTAGGGCTTTTGCCCTTGAGCTGGACGCCCCCTGTCAAGCCGATGCGGTGAGACACGCTAGCTTGTCTTTCCAGCGCTGGCTTGCAGGCAGAAGGTAGGATTGCACGGCTGCTGAATGCCAGTACATAATTGCCTCGATGCTGGTGAGGATCTTTGCCAAAGCGCCATGCCGCGTAGACTTAGCCGGTGGGACGCTGGACATTTGGCCGCTGTACTTGTTCCACGAAGGTGCGGTGACAGTGAACTTCGCGGTAGACCTGTACGCCAGTGTGTGGATCGAGCTACGGGAAGACCAGAGGATCATCTTACGCTCGCGGGACTTGGATCAAGTGGAGATGTTCGAATCCCTGGCCCACCTCTGCGCGAAAAAGCGGTACAAGCTGCCGCTGGCAGCCTACCAGTTGCGGTTCTTCCGGCCTGACCGAGGCTTGGTGATGGAAACCGATTCGCAAGCCCCGGCCGGAGCAGGAATCGCAGGCTCTTCTGCCATGATCATCGCCATCAACAGCGCGTTGAACCGCCTGACCGGTGCTTCCTACACGCTGGAACAGTTGCGGGAAATTTCACAGAACATCGAGGCCCAGATTATCCGCGTGCCCACTGGCTGCCAGGATTACTATCCCGCGATGTATGGCGGTGTAAATGCGATTGAGCTAGGGCCGGTAGGAGTGGTTCGTAAGGCTATCGCCGTCGAGGTGGAGGAGCTAAACCGGCGAATGGTCCTTGCCTACACGGGGGTTCCCAGGCAGTCGGGGATTAACAACTGGGAGGTCATGAAGGCTTATCTGGATGGGGATCGCAGGGTGCAAAAGAACTTCGACCAGATCACGGCAATCGCCAAGGCGATGCGTGCCGCTCTGGAGAAGGGCGATTGGCGGGAGATCGGCCGGTTGTTGCGTGAGGAATGGGCGCATCGCCGGCGCAACGCGCCAGGGATCAGCACGCCGTTGATCGATCATTTGATCGAGGTAACCCGGCGTGTGGGGGCGCGTGGAGCGAAGGTGTGTGGAGCGGGCGGTGGGGGTTGCGTGTTCTTCTTGGTCGAGCCCGAGGCCAAGACCCGTGTGGAGGAGGTCATACGGAACGCGGGAGCGCAGGTGTTGCCGGCACAGGTGGCAACGCGCGGGGTCCAAGTGAGGACTTCTACAACGTGAAGTCGCCGCGATCGAGTTTACCGGGAGGACCGACGATCCAAGGAACAACCCTCCGGGCCGGAACTTTCGTCTTGCTGTGCGTGGTGGGCCTACTGGTGATTCCCCCCGCGTTTTATCCGGTTGGGGGTCTGGTAGCTGCCAGTGCCCTCGGTACGTTCGCTGTAGCCGCCCTGGTGACGCCCTTGTGCACGCGCCTGTTCGAAGGGCGCCCGTGGACTTCTATCGGGCTCGCGTGGAACCGCGCTTCTTTCCAGAACCTTTTGGCGGGCACGCTGGGAGGCATGGGGGCCGCGGGTTTGGTCGTGGGTGCAGCGTTGATCGCTGGGGCAGCACGCTGGAGGCCTGACCCCACCCAGCAGGCGTCATTCATCGGCGGCCTGTTGCTGACGATCATTCTGGCGTTCGGCGCCGCCGGTGAGGAAATGCTGTTCCGAGGATATGCCTTCCAGATCCTGGTGTTGCGGCTTGGCCCGTTCGCCACGATCCTCCCGGCAAGCTTGATCTTTGGGCTCTCGCACACGGCAAATTACGGCTTGACAACCTTGGGCCTGGTGAACACCGTGGGCTGGGGAATTCTACTTTCCCTTGCCGTGCTCCGGAGTGGCGATCTTTGGCTTGCTACGGGATTGCATTTTGGCTGGAACTGGACGCTTTGTGCCTTGGGGGCAAACTTAAGCGGCTTTGAGATTCGGTTGGCCGGCCACGCAGTAGAGTGGAGGGTAGGAGAGCTGTGGAGCGGTGGGCCCTACGGACCTGAAGCCGGACTGGGGACGTCAGTGGCGCTTGCATTGCTGGGTTGGTATTTGGTGAGAGCACCCGTTTGGGGCCAACGCGCCACGCTGATCCACACGCAGCGGGGGAGATAACGTATGCGGGGTATCGGGCTTGGGGTCAGCCTGACGGCTATCGCGGTATTACTCGTTTCGGCCGACGGCGTTTGGGCCAAGGGCTATCGCTTCTCGCCACAGGAACGCATCGAGTTGATCCGAGAGTTGACCGCTCTTTACGGAACCGCCAAAACGACTTTGCCCCGTTCCAAGAAGGCCTTGCCGGTGACGCCTGAAGGACAGATTGATCAGGGAGCTTGGGATGATGCTCACCAGCAGTGGGGGCCAGCGGCTCGGCCGGGCGATCTGGTGCAAATCACCAAAGTCGAGCTCGAAGACGACCGCATCGTGTTAGAGATCAACGGAGGGTTCAAGGGCGGGCGGAAGTGGTACGAGCGGATTCAAGTAGGCGTGGGAACCTACCCGCCTGTACCGGTGAGCCAGCGAGATTATTCAGCCCGGCCGGTGGGCACGAAACTGGCGGTCATCTTTCCTCAAGGCATTCCGGCGTTGAAGGCCGAGCAAGTGAAAGAGATTTTGTCGAACCTCCTGGACTTTCGCCAGCGAAGCGCTACCGAACAATATGTGGAGTCCCTGCCGGAGCCTATTCAAGCTGCGATTAAGGAAAAGCGGGCGATTGAAGGCATGGAACGCGATGCCGTCTTGCTTGCCATGGGCAAGCCAGACCGAAAAGTTCGCGAGGTTCGCGACGGCGTCGAGTACGAGGATTGGATTTACGGGACACCGCCGGGTAAGGTGACCTTTGTAACGTTTCGCGGCAACAAAGTCGTAGCAGTCAAGGAAACCTATGCCGCTCCGGGAGGAACGGTGGCGCCCCCGCAACCACCCCAACCGGAACCTTGAACAGCGCTATTCAAGCCATTGAAGGTAGTAGCGCTAATACAGTACCAGGGATGGGCGTTGGAGCTCTGGGCTGGGCCGCCGCTCGAGCGAGACGATTCGCGCTCCGGCCAGCTCGCCCGTCACGAGCCAAGGCATCCGCCCTACCACGAGGGAGAGTCGGTTTGGCTGTGCCGGTGCGTTCTTGTGCTGCGTCCAGGTCCGAGTTCCCCAGGGACGTTGAAACTCGCCGGAGCCGACCAACCGGACCCTCACGGGCCTGGGCTGCATGGACGGGTGTTCCATCGTGATTTCGTAAGCGTCGTCGAGGTGAGCACTCCAGATCGCCCAAGTCTCTAACTCTTGTTCTTGAGTTCGGAAGCGCAGCACATAGATGTCCGCATTTGGCGTAGGCACGCGTTCCACGAAATCCGCGTGGGTCACGAGTTCGGCTACGTCACGCAAGGCGAACCAGGCCGGCTTAGGTGTTCCCTCCGGGCGCACCAAGCCGAAGTTGTGCTCGTTGTACGCGTAGTCCCAGCCATCGTCTTGGAAGTCGTACCACCAAATCCCCGTCACAAACGGCAGGGTCCGGGCGAGCAGGTACATGCGCGCCAGGTAGGCTGCTGCCACCTCGGGCGGTGTGCCCCGCCGGTCGATCTGCGTGGGCCAGCCCATCTCGGTGATCGCCAGGGGCACTTCGCGCCCATCGTTGTACCGGCGCAGCAGTTCTTGCACCTTTTGCATCCATTCCGCCCAGGCTTCTGGCGTGCGTTCCTTGCCGCTGGCGCTGTAGTTGTAAGTGTGGATGGAGACCTGGTCGAGGTATTTCAGGCCGCCAGCACGCAGCATGGCTTCGAGCCACCCGCGCTGGACACCACTGGGTGTCATGGCACCCCCAAAAACGGTAATCTCGGGGGCAAGTTTCTTGATGCGGGGATAGACCTCGCGTAGCAGCTCCACGTATTCCTCAGCCGTTCCCGGGGTGGTGCCGCCGATGCCGATGTCCCACTCGTTCCAGACCTCCCAGAGTTTGACCTTGTCTCGATATCGCTGGACGAGATATTCCGCGTAACGCGCAAAAGCCGCGCGAGCCTGAGGCGAACGTGGCTTGTCGCCGGCATCGTAATAGGGGTTGCCGTAGTCGAGGATGATCAATGGTGCCAGGCCCGCCCGCGCTGCTCCCTCCACGTAGGCGTCGTAGTCGGGCGGAAGGGAGAAGTGGCCTTTCTCGCGCTCCACGGTGCGCCAGGGAGCCTCATCTCGGATCGAGACGGCACCCGCCTGGCGGATCAGACTCAAATTCAAAGACAAGTGACCCTTGCCCTGACTGAAGTGTGTGCAAACTCCCACGTAAAAGGAACGGCGCGGCTCCGCGTTGAGCCCGCAGGCGAGCGCCAGGCTGAAGAGCATACACCCCACATTCACTCGCGTTTTCACACCGGTCCCTCCGGGTGTCATTTCTCGAAGATCCACACTGCCACTTCATTCGGCCCCAGGGGTTCGTCATAGGCAACAGCTCTGGGCTCTAGGCGTTCGATGGCGCGCAGTCGGTAGCCAGGCGCGACG
>JAUQPO010000207.1 GCA_030550335.1 Acidobacteriota bacterium | reverse complement strand
TTACGGCGCCTTGCGCGCGAACATGTGCCTGAAATTCCGAAAGCGGAGCTGGAGCAGCTGCTCTGGTTTGTAGATCTCGTCCACGAACTTCGCCAGAACCGGCGCTGGATAACTCCAGACAGGCTGCTGGCACGCTGGGTAGACGCCTCAGGGTATCTGATCACCCTCGACGACCAGGCTCGCACCAACGTCGAGCGGTTTTTCCAATTGCTCCACGACATTACTGGGGGTCGACCGTTCGCCCTCCGCCGATTGATCGAAGAACTCGACTTTGTGCGTGAGGCCGGAGCCGTCGCCGAACCTCCGCCGGCCGAAGCCGGCGATCAAGTACAGCTGATGACGGTCCACGCAGCGAAGGGCCTGGAGTTCCCCGTGGTCTTCATAGCCGGTCTCAATCGGGAAATTCGCGACGAGCGTCCCGTAGTTCGCTTCGATCCCCATCTCGGTTGGGGAGCGCGGTGGCGACTTCGCCCTTCGGGAGAGTGCCTGGAGGACCCCTTCTACGAAGCGATCCAGCAGAAAGCCACTCAGGAGGTCCTCGAGGAAGAAGCGCGCTTGCTATACGTAGCGATTACCCGCGCCAAAGAGCGCCTGTTGTTGAGTTGGGGGCAGACTCGCAAACAGGGCTCGCGCACGTGGAAACAGCTCTTGCTCAGCTGCTGGCCCGTGAACTCGGAACTGCCGGGGTACCAGATGGTGGAGAACATTCGGGTCCACGTTTCACTCGTGAACGACCTTGTGCCTGAAGGCGAATCCGTGGATCACGTCGGGCCCGAAGCGCCGAATGTCTTTTTCCCTAAGGCCTCGCCGGAGGCCCAGTATGACTTCAGCCTCGCCGTCACAGCCTTGGCGGAGTTTGTCCTTTGCCCACGGCGTTACTACCTGGAGCATTACTTAGGGCTGGAGCCGCCCCCGAATCGTGCTAGCCCGGCTACCAGACGTGGTGGAACTCGAGCCAGAGATCTGGGAACGATCGTCCACGAGCTCCTCTCGGGCAAACCGATACCGGAAGCTCCAGAGGAAGCCCGGACACTCGTCGAGCGTTTTCACGCCAGTCCATTAGCAACTAGGATCGATGCTGCAGATGAGGCACACCACGAAGAGGATTTCGCGTTCGAACTCTGCGATGTAGTGCTGGAAGGCAAGATCGATGTCTGGTTTCGGGAGGGCGACCGACTAGTGGTGCTAGACTACAAAACCGACCAGAAATTACCCCAAGAAGGTTCGCCCCGATGGCAAGCCTATGAAGTCCAGCTCCAAACCTACGCTCTGGCGCTAGAGCAACTCACCGGGCGCCCAGCCAGCGAAGCCTACGCAGTTTTCCTCCGTCACGGCGAATATCGGAAAGTAGAACTGGGCGACTGGCTCGCCGACCGAGTGAGCGAGCAGTTAGAACGCTGGAAAAACGCTCAGCAGAACTGCCACTTTCCACTGCGCGAAAGCGAAGAATGTTGGGCATGCCCATATCGCGGGAACCTATGCCGGCGGGACTGAGGCGTCAGGCTGTGAGCGCCGACGACGTTGTCGCAAGCGCTGTTCCAAACGGCGCATCAAACGCTCGTGCAACTCCTCGGGAAAATCCTCTATCTGAAAGTTCCGGAAAATCCGCAGCGTGCGTTTGGTCGTGTCGAAGACCACCCAACAGTTCGGACAGTCGCGGATGTGCTCCTCGACCTCGCGCCGCAGCTCGGCGTCTTCGGTTTCGTCCAGGTACTCGTTCATCGCGTGAAGGAATTCTTTACAGGTAAGCAAAGATATCCTCCCCTTTCCGCTTAAAGATTCGGGTCAATTTCTCGCGGAGCTGCAAGCGAGCCCGCAGCAGACGACTTTTCACTGCTGGCACGGATAAACCTAGCACGGCAGCGGTTTCCTCCGTCGACAATTGTTCGATGTCTCGGAGCACGAAGACGGTGCGGAAGGCTGGCCGCAAGCTGGCGATCGCCTCGTCCAATATTGCCCGCAACTCCTGCTGAGAGTACTTCTGTTCGGGATCTCCGTCCCAAACGGCGATTTCCCGAACCACAACGTCCTCTCCTGTATCGATGCCGTCATCGAGCGAAACGGTCCGGTCGGACTTCCGTTTTCTGAGTTTCATCAGCGCTTCATTGACCGCGATGCGAACGAGCCAAGTGTAGAACTTGGAGTTTCCTTCGAAGCTGTCCAGGCGCGAGAACGCCTTCAGGAAGGTGTCCTGTAGCGCATCCTCGGCGTCTTGCGGATTTTGGGTGATATTGCGAACCAGGCGGTAGACTCGCCGCTCGTAACGTCGTACGAGCTCAGCGAACGCCTCGCCGTCCCCGTCTCGAGCCCGGCTGACGAGTTCGGCTTCATCATCGGTATTGGGCACCGCACGAGTACGCGGCATCGTAACCTGTGCTTCCCTACCCCCACTATATCAACCGACGGTGCAGGGCTTTCCAGCCTGGCTGCTTCGAGGCGAACTCTTCGTCAGGCACCATGCTACGCTGGAAATTCCACCACCCATGAGCCAGGCTACCGTTACTGAGATTACGGTCACTTTGTCCGATGGGACGCAAAAGAAATTCCCCGCGGGCATCACGCCGTTAGAGATCGCCCGGGAAATTGATCCCGGGTTGGCCGAGCAAGCCGTCGCGGCACGAGTCAACGGAACGCCTTGGGATCTGACCCGACCGATCGAGGGCGACGCAAACCTCGAATTCATTCTGCCCGGCGAGCCCGAAGCACTGGAGATCTACCGACACTCGGCTGCGCACTTGCTCGCAGCGGCAGTCCTAGAACTCTACCCAGAGACGAAACTGGGCATCGGACCTCCTACCGAAACGGGCTTCTTCTATGACTTCCTGCGTGAGCAGCCCTTTACCGACGAAGACCTGGCCCGCATCGAGCAGAAAATGTGGGAGCTCCAGCGTAAGGACTTGCCGTACCGCCGCGTGGTGACTTCCAAAGAAGAAGGCCTCCGAAAGTACCGCGAGAAAGGCGAGTGGATGAAATGCGAACTGATCGAGGAGAAGGCCGGCGAGGAGTTCACCGAGTACACGCTCGGCGACCACTTCGTGGACTTCTGCCGCGGCCCACACGTCCCATCCACATCGCGGATTAAAGCCTTCAAGTTGCTTTCCGTGGCGGGTGCTTACTGGAAGGGTGACGAGCGCAACCCGCAGATGCAACGCATTTACGGTACGGCGTTCTTCACCCAGGAAGAACTGGATCGCTACCTGCACCAGCTTGAGGAAGCCAAGAAGCGCGATCACCGGCGGCTGGGCAAAGAGTTGGATCTGTTTAGTTTCCAGGAGGTGGCTGGAGCCGGGCTGGTGTTTTTCCACCCCAAAGGGGCGATCGTGCGCAAGGTGATGGAAGACTGGATGCGCGACCAGTACCTGGCGCGCGGCTACTCGCTGGTTTATACCCCGCACATTGCCCGTGCAGACCTGTGGAAGATCTCCGGCCACTACGACTTTTACGCGGAAAATATGTTCCGCGCCATGGAGATGGACGACGGGCTGTATCAACTCAAGCCCATGAACTGCCCCTTCCACATCCTGATCTACAAGGACCGGATGCGCAGCTACCGCGAGCTGCCTATCCGTCTGGGAGAGCTGGGTACCGTCTACCGCTACGAACGCAGCGGCGTCATGCATGGCCTGCTCCGGGCGCGTGGCTTCACCCAGGACGATGCGCACATCTTCTGCACGCCGGAGCAAATCGAAGACGAGGTCGTCGGCTGCCTGGACTTTGCCATCCACGTACTGAAGACCTTCGGCTTCAAGGAGTACACGGCGGAACTTTCGACTTGGGACGGCGGCGTCAGCGGCAAGTACGATGGCGAGCCCGCCCAATGGCAACTGGCGGAAAACGCCCTCAAGCGAGCGACGGAACGCTTGGGGCTGTCCGTAAAGGTAGTGGAAGACGAGGCGGCATTCTACGGGCCGAAAATCGACGTCAAGCTGGTGGACGCCATCGGCCGTACCTGGCAACTGTCCACCATTCAGTTCGATTTCACCCTGCCGCGCCGATTCCAGCTGGAGTACATAGGCGAGGATGGCAAGCCCCATCAACCGTTGATGGTGCACCGGGCGCTGTTTGGCTCGATCGAGAGATTCTTCGGCATCCTGCTGGAACATTACGCTGGCGCCCTCCCCGTGTGGTTGTCTCCGGTGCAAGTGGTTGTGCTGCCGATCGCCGACCGACACGTCGCCTATGCTCGCTCGGTCCGGGAGCGCCTTTTGCAAGCAGGCATCCGGGCCCAAGTAGACGAACGCAACGAGAAGGTCAACTACAAAATCCGCGAGGCTCAACTCCAGAAAGTGCCGTTCATGGCTGTGGTCGGCGACCGCGAGGTACAAGCCGGCACCGTGGCCGTCCGGAATCGCCGACACGGTGATCAAGGGGCCAAGCCGCTCGCGGAATTCATTGACCTGGTGCGCCGGCTCATCGACGAGAAGGTGCCGGAAGAGTAAGCCTCGGCTGTGGCGGCCTGGCTGTTGGCGACACTGGTAGCTGGCGCAGGCGTTTACTGCCTGCTAGTGGTCATCGCCTGCTGGCATTACAAGCGCGTACCACCGGCTCAACATGCATTCTGGGAGCCGGTCTCTGTCTTAAAGCCCTTGGCTGGCATTGACGAAGGTCTCGAAGAAAACCTCCGCTCGTTTTTCACCCAAGATTACCCGGAGTACGAAATTCTGGCCGCCGTGCGTGACCCTGATGATCCGGCCATCGAAGTCTTTGAGAAACTCCAGCGGGAGTTCCCGCACGTGCCAGCACGTCTGATTGTTACCGGCCCCCCGCCGTATCCGAATGCCAAAGTCTACAGCCTGCATATGATGGTGCAAGCCGCCCGGTACGACCTACTGGTCATTAGCGACAGCGACATCCGGGCCGAGCCAAACCTATTGCGACAGCTGGTGGCCGAGTTCCAAGCGGGCGATCTGGCCGTCACCACTGTCCCTTACCGTGCCGTACCCGGGCGCAGCTTCTGGTCGCGCCTGGAGGCCCTCGGGATGAACACGCACTTCTGGGCCGGTGTGCTCGTAGCCAGGCTCATCGAGGGAATGCAGTTCACCGTCGGGCCAACCAGCGCTGTCCGGCGGCGCGCCTTGGAGCAACTGGGCGGGTTCGAGAGTTTCCGGGAGTACCTGGCGGAGGATTTCGTCCTGGGCAAGCGTGCGGCTGAGCGGGGGATGAAGGTTGGCCTTTCCCGTCACGTCGTCGAGCACCGCATCGGCAGTCAGGATTTCCGCGCCAACATGCGCCACCGCCTACGTTGGGCTCGTTCGACCCGCCGGTCCCGGCCGGCAGGATATTGGGGGGAGCTCTTTACGTTCCCCCTACCGTTGGCCCTACTGCTGCTGGGGGTTGAACCATCCTGGTGGCCTCTTGCGTTGACGGCCGTGGCCGGGCGCTTGATAGCCTCGATAAGCGTCGCCGGTTGGGTTCTCCGGGACCGCTGGACCCTGGAGCGATTGCACTTGCTCCCGTTGGAAGACTGCCTCGCTTTCCTAACTTGGCTCCTAGGCTTCTTCGGCAATGAAATCGAGTGGCGCGGCCGCCGCTACCGGTTGCACCCCGACGGCCGCTTTGAACTCATCCCGAAGCCGGCTTCGCCAAACCCACAGGCGAGAGCTCGATCTCGCAACCCCTCTACTGGGAAGGTCAGGTCTTAGCCGCGCTGCGGCGCGCTTTCGCTACCTCTTTGATCAGCTGCGCCCAAGCCTTCTCTTCCTGCTCCGGCCGGAATTGGCGGGCAAGCAGCGCACAACGGGTCTTCAAGGCCTGATAGAAATCCGGATCGGTTTCGGCCCGGTACATCAGCCGAGCCAAACCCTCCGTGTCGCCCGGCTCGAAATACCCAGGGTAGTCCTCACCGAGCAGGCCCACGTTGCCCGGAATTCTGGTGGCGAGCACCGGCACATAATCGACCACCGCCTCTGAGATCACGCTCGCACCCCCCTCGATCAACGAGCTCAGCACCAGCAGGTTACTTCCAGCAATCAACTGGCGCACCTTCCAACGAGGGATGGAGCCTAGGTATCTGTAACGGCGGTTGGTCAGCGCCTCCTGACGAGCCTGGTACACCAAGTCGCCGTCATCGGCGTCCCCGGCTTGGAAAACCCGTATCTTGGACGTCTCAGGCAAGAGCCGTGACGCAGCAGCCGTTCGCAGCGGGTCTTTGTCCTGCCGCAAGTGCCCCACTACCGCCACGACGAAGGCGTTCCGATCCACGGGTGTCGGATCCCGTGTTTGCTCGGCAGACTGGTAAATCAGGCGAGTCTTTTTGCGTAGGTGTTCTGGTAGAACCTGGGCGGCCAGGGGCTGGAACACCACCAGCCGGTCAGCTACTTCCATGGCCTCCTGAGCCTTGGGAGAATGGGCCACGTCGCGGTAGATGTCGGTACCCGTCAAAGCCACAATGGAGGGCTTTTCAGGGTGGCGCTTGCGGAACTGTAGAACCGCGTCCGCGCACCGGTAAGCGTTGAGGGCG
>JAUQPO010000206.1 GCA_030550335.1 Acidobacteriota bacterium | reverse complement strand
GCTCGACTATACCACAGCGGCCGTGGCGGCGCAATACGCGGCCCAACTCGGGCTCACCGGTAAGGGGGTGGGCGTAGCCATTATTGACAGTGGCATCTCCCCCCATCCGGATTTAGGCAAAGCTGATGGCAAAGGGTCCAGGATTGTCTACTCGGAAAGTTTCGTCGAGGGCAAACCGAGTGCTTTGGACGAGTTCGGTCATGGGACTCATGTGGCTGGGATTGTGGCTGGCAACGGACTTCGATCGCGGACCCCACAGGGCCAGTTTCCTTTTCGGGGGATGGCTCCCGAGGCGCAGCTGATTAACTTGCGAGTGTTGGATGAGAATGGCCGGGGTTACGACAGCTGGGTGATCCGTGCGATCGAACGCGCCATTGAGCTCAAAGATAAGTTCAACATTCGTGTGATCAACCTATCGCTTGGGCGTCCGGTCTGGGAGAGCTACGTCGACGATCCCTTGTGCCAAGCCGTCGAGAAGGCTTGGAAGGCTGGGATTGTGGTGGTGGTTGCTGCCGGAAATGGCGGCCGGGACAATTCCGCAGGCAATTACGGCTACGGGACCATTTATTCCCCGGGCAATGATCCGTACGTGATCACGGTTGGGGCGGTCAACACTCGCCGTACCTTCCCGCTCGTCGACGATAGCGTCACCAGCTACAGCTCTAAGGGGCCTACGCGGATCGACCTGTTCGTGAAGCCGGATCTAGTGGCGCCTGGCAACGGTATCGTGTCGCTAGAAGCTTCTCCATCGACCTTGCTCAAGTGGTTCCCTCAGAACGAGGTTATGGCTCAGACGTACTTCAAACTGAGCGGGACGAGCATGGCGACCCCGGTGGTCAGTGGTGCCGTAGCTTTGCTCCTCCAGCAGGATCCGAAGCTCACGCCGGATCAGGTCAAGGCCCGGCTGATGAAGACGGCTTACAAGGACTTGGTTCCTTTCGCGACGGTTGTTGACCCGGAGACTGGGCAGAGCTTTTTCATCCAGCACGACATCTTCACGGTGGGCGCTGGCTACCTGAACATCCCCGCTGCGCTTGCTTCTAGCGAACGTGCCAACGGCGATGCGCGGTCCCCGCGTGCCGTGATGGATCCCTCGACCGGTAAGGTGTACTTGGTGGTTGCCCCTGGCAGCGTTTGGGATACCTCGGCTGTTTGGGGCAGTTCGGCCGTGTGGGGCTCGCGGGTGTTATTGGCCACCAGCTCCACGCTGGGCAGCGCCGAGCTGTGGGCGGGTTCCGCAGTGTGGGGCAGTTCCTCCAGCGTGGTCTGGGACCAAGGTGCTGTCTGGGGTACATCCACCGGGAGCGTGTCAGACACCGGGGCGGTTTGGGGGACCTCAGCCGTCTGGGGCTCTTTCAAGTTGCTGGCGACGGGTGACGGTTTCTAACAGGTGTTCGGGCTCCGAGCATCTGCACCAGGCGCTTGACGTACGGGTGTGCGGGCCGCTCGAAAACGTCTCGCACGGGCCCACACTCCACAATTTCTCCGCCGTGGAGGACGGCCACGCGGTCGCACACCTGCGCTACGCAATTCAGGTCGTGGGATATGAACAGGATTCCAATCCCCGACTCACGGTTGAGTTCCGCCAACAGCTCCAGTGTTTCGGCTTGGGTCAGCAGGTCGAGTGCACTGGTTGGCTCGTCCGCGATGAGTAGGCGAGGCTGGTGCAGCGTGGCCAGCGCAATCAGAACCCGTTGAGCCATCCCCACGCTCAACTCGCGGGGGTACCTTTGCAAGAAACCCCGATCCGTGGGGAGTCGCAGCGCGCCCATCAATCGCTCGAGCCGCATCTGGAATGCCTCGCGATCCCTCGGCCCGTGGGCGATCCAGGCCTGCCACAGCTGTTCGCCGATCCGCAAGGCAGGGTTGAGCGCTGTCATGGGGCTTTGCAGGATCAGGCTGATTTGTTTGCCGCGAATCTGGCGCAAGTCTCGCTCGCTCAGCCCAACCAACTCCTTACCGCGGAACCGCACGGACCCGTCGAGCCTGGTGCCAGGCGGCAGCAGTTGCAAAATAGCCAGCGCTAGTGTGCTCTTGCCAGTTCCACTTTCGCCGACCAGGCCGAGGATTTCTCCTGAAGACATGGTGAAACGGGCGCCATTCAATACCCGCTGGCCACTCGGGTACTCGACCGTTAAATCGACCGCCAGCAACTCGGCCACATTCGCTTGCATGACTATCTGGTGGACTGCGGCTCCAAGTCCAGTTCGGCTGCGTTCCACAGCAACTCCGGGAACAAACCTGCGGGCTTGAGGTTTCGCACCACCGGTCGGTATGCACTCAGCCCGTGCCTGTAGACGAGATAGATAAACGGCAGCTGCTCATGGACGATCATTTGTACTCGGTCAAAGGCTGCTTTGCGAAGAGCTCGGTCCAGCGTGGAGGCCTGTCGCAACATGAGGCGGTCGATCTCCGCTTCCCAAGCTGTGGCTGGCTTTGGCTGCTTTGGGTTCCACTGGTGGTTGGCCCCCGAGCTCAACCAGAGGTTCATCTGGCTGTTCGGATCCAGGTCGACGTTGGTCAAACCGAGCAGGCAAGCCTCGTAAGCCAGGCTGCGCGTAATGCGCTCGATCAGCGATCGAAACTCTAGGGTGACCAGCTGGACCCGCATGCCTATCTTTTGCAGATCCCGCTGGATAAGAGCGGCTGCGCGTTCTCGTGAACGATTACCCGCGTTGGTGATCAGGGAGAACTCCACCGGACGACCAGTGGCATCGTACAGCTGGCCGCCACGATATTGGAAACCTGCTTCCCGTAGCCTTTGTCCCGCCCCCACAGGGTCATAGGGATATGGGCGCAACTGACGGTTGTACCAAAGAAGATTGGCCGGAGAAACCGGGCCTGCAGCAGGCGTAGCTCGCCCTCCGAAGGCGATCCGGCAAAGATCGGCCCGCGAGATGGCGTCCGAAACAGCTCTGCGGAACGCGAGGTTACGGAACCAGTTCTTTTTGTGTTCTGCAATCGGCGCCTGCGGGGCTTGGTTGAACCACATCAGTTCGGCATCGAAGCCCGGGCCAGCATCGTACACGCGAACCCCGGGCTTGTTTTCCAACTGTGGGTAGAAGTCCGGATCGAGTTTCTGGATCAGATGGATCTCACCCCGTACGAGCTTGAGGACTTCCAGTTGTCGGTTGGGTTGGATTTCTAGACGAATCCCGTCCAGGTAGGGCAAGGCCCGCCCCCGGGCGTCGCGCTTCCAATAGCGAGGGTTTCTACTCAGCTGAATGTACTGGCCCGGCTTGCGTTCGGCAATGAAATAAGGCCCCAGGACAGCTCTTTGGCCTTGTGGGTCTTCACACGCCACTACGGAGAGTTGGTCGAACAGCCTTTCGAACCCTGCGAGAGGTTGGGCAAATCGGATCGCCACCTCCCGGCCCGACAGAATCTTCACCACCGGCGGCTGGCCTCCCACGCGGAACCCATCAGCTACAGGCGAGTGAAGTTGAGGGTCCGTGAGGCGCCGGATTGTGCATTCCACGTCCTCTGGGCCGAACGAGGACCCGTCAGAGAAACGCAGACCAGCGCGGAGCCGAAAACGCAGCTCGCGGCCATCTGAACTGACCGCCCAGCTCTCGGCCAGTTCAGCTTCGGGCTGTTGGGTGTACCGGTTGATGCGGATCAGAACACCACTGGTTAGATAACGGATCAGCTCGGCTGCCTCATCGCTAACCATCAGAGGATCCAGCGTTTGGGGCTCGGCCCGCAAGCAACACTTGAGCACGCCGGCTGCTTGGAGCCGGCACAGGCAGGCCAGCATCAGCGCTAGCAGCCGTAGGTGCTTTCTCATTGCCTCCCTCCCGTCTCGGGTAGCACTCCATGCAGACAGGCGATCACGATGACGACCACCACTGCGGGGGCAGCGATCCAGGGTTGTGTCCACAGCGCACCGGGGTTCTCTAGGTCTCGCAAAAGGCTCCCCCAGGAGGGCAAAGGTTCGCTTACGCCTAACCCGAGGAAGCTCAGGTTAGCCTCGGCCAGAATGAACGCAGGCACCAGAACCCAAAACTGGGCGAGCAAGACCGGGCGCAGATTGGGCCAAACATGGCGAAACCACAGTTGATGCCTGCGTTCGCCACAAGCTCGCGCCTGGAGCAAGTAGGTGGCCTGGCTGATCTGTTGGGCTCGCGCCGCGACGATTCTCGCGGTCGCTGGCCAACCGAGTAGCCCCAGCAGCAGGAATGTGATCGTGACGGACGCGAATGGCTCCGTGTCCAGTGGCAACAAGGCTCGGGCCGTCAACAGCAGGAACACCCAGGGCAACGTCATCCACAGGTCGGTGGACACCAACAGCAGGCGTTCTAGCCAAGGCCCGCTGAGTGAGGAAGCGATGCCGATCAGGCCCGCCAGGGACGTGGCGAGGCCCGCGGCCAGGGGCGCCAACAGTAGCGACACCCGCGCGCCGTAGATCAGTCGCGACAACCGGTCCCGTCCCAATCCGTCTGTGCCGAGGGGGAATCGCCAGCTGGGCGGCTCGTTGATGGCTTCCCGAAACTGCTCCGCGTAGTGGTGTGGCGCCACCCACTCTGCCGTCAGGCTTACACCGGCCAGTATCAACAGCGTCCCTCTGGCTAGCCGCAGGCTGAGTTTCACACCAGTAGACCCCTCTGCTGCGATGTAGACAAGCTAGCGAGCCCAGTCGCGGCGCCGGTGGCTACTGCGATGAGCACGGTGAGCGTCGCCAACAAGGGCAGGTCCCGAGCCAGAGCAGCTTCCCAAGCCAGGCGGCCTATTCCAGGGGAGTCACACACCACCTCCACCGGCACCGACGCAGCGAACGCCAGATTTAGCGATACGGCAACGATGAAGAGCAGTTGAGGAAGCACGGGACGGATGACGTAGTCAATCCACAACCGAAGCGGAGCTAGCCCCAAAGCGCGACCCAGCGTCAGGTGTGGCATGCGCAGCGCATCGACTAGCAGATTGCGTGTGTACCGGTAGGCTCGGGGGAAAACGGCGGCAGCGAGTGCGCACGCAGTCGACCAACGCATCTGTACCACGAGCAGTCCGAGGACTGCGGCTGGCATGGCCAGTAAGGTGCCTGCTGCCAGGCTAGCCACTAGGTCGGGGACGCGCCCACGCTTCACGGCCGAAACCGCAGCACTCACCCAGCCCAGTCCGAGACCCAGACTGAGGCCCAGAGCTACGTTCTTGGCGGTCACGGGCAACCGTTGCGTTAGAAGGTCGCGTATGGGGTAGTTGAAAGCCGAGGAGTACCCCAGATCCCCGCGGACCAGCCCCTTGAGCCACGCCACTGCGAAGGCGATCGGGCTCTCCCCAGGCAACTGGTGCTGGGCTAGGACCTCTTGGTTCAAGCGCGGATCGAGCGCACGTGCGTCCACATCGAGCCCGGGAGCGAGCCACACTAGACCGGCGGTCAATACGGTAGCCAGGATCAGTAGGCCCGTCACGCGGGCGACCTGTAGCCAGGCCCAGCCCAAGAGTTTCCGACAGCTCAACGTCATTTCACCACTCCGCCTCGGTCGGTACGGTCTCGTCCATGACCGAAAACCCGTCCGAAAGGTCACCGTGCCGGAGCCGCGTGAACAAGAGGCGACCTTCTGCGGCAGCCAACAGCTCGATCGCATCCTCCCCGTCGGAGGGAAGTACAGCCGTACCCACGTCGAGGCTAAAGGCTCGCGTTTTGGTGCGTTCCTGCAGGTGCGTAAGGGCTAGTTCCACGCGGTGAGGGAACTCGACGGCTGCTTGTTCGCCGGCACCATGCAAGAGGATTACAAACCTGCGCTTTCCCACTCGATAGATCGTATCGGTGCTCCGACAACAGGTCCGCAACGCTTGAGCCAGCAGTTCCATCGATTCTTCCGCTCGTAGGGCGGAATCGCACGCCCTGGGTTCCACCGGGGTGCGGGTTTCGCAGAGGACCATGACCAGGTGCCCTCGCTGTTCGCGCGTTCGGCGAGTCTGCTCGGATAGTTGTCGGAACACATTTGGATCTAAGGGGCTAGAATCAACCCGATCCTGAAGCACCGGCAACGTGGGATTGGTTTCAGCGCACCGCGCCAGCAGGAAAGCCATTTTTGGAGCGAGCCCTACCAGCAGCTTCAACTCGGAGCCGCGAAAAGCACCGTGGGTTTGCCCTCGATAAAGGGCAATTACCCCCACCGCCTGCCAGGAGATCTTCAATGGGACGCTCAAAGCCCATTGGAGTTCGGGCTGCAGTTGGTCCGCTTCCCCAAGGTCCAGTGCCGGGTTCGCATTGAAGATGGGTTGCCCGTTTTCGGCCACCCAGCCAGACAAGCCCTGGCCTACAGGAATCCAGAGATCGCGTAGGGAACTTTGCGCTTTGCCGTGCACGTGGAATGGGACCAATACTCGGGCCTGGTTGAGAAAGACCACGCCGAGCTCGTGCGGTATCCATTCCGAGATGCGCTGGCAGGCCAGTGCCAGCACGTTCCGGGGTTCCACTCCGCCCGAATCGCGGGAAAGCTGAACGAGGCTGTCGAGCTCCTGCCATGCTTCCGAAAA
>JAUQPO010000205.1 GCA_030550335.1 Acidobacteriota bacterium | reverse complement strand
TGCTCAACATACCGAACTAAAGCCTCTCCAGCTCGAGAGATCAATTCCTCCACACTTCCGCACGGCGGCTCGCTGGAACGAGCCTCGCGTCCTGGCAGACACGCCGGACAGATGGTCACCCAGGCCGGTGCGTAAGCACGCCACGACCGAAACACCGCAGCCCCAGCACCCGCAAAGGGGAAGCAAAACAGGCGCACTACGTTCGGCCCGACGGTGCCTGCATCTGGATACCACCGCTCCGCAACGGGCGCGCACGACTCCGAGCGAGCCGCAACGGATGGCTGCTGCCGTAGGCGGAGTTTCAACAACGCACGCTTCTCCGGCGACAACGACTCGATCCGCACCGGTGTCGTTGCCCACTGCACACGCCCGGTCGAGCGACGGCGTGGCGGCCGCCGCAAACATTCCTCGAGCACCGCTTCGAAGGGTTCAACGCTCAACTGCCGGGCGTACTCGAGCGCCACCTCGCGCGATCGCCGGGCTAATTCCTCGTAATGCTCCCGATCTTCCAGCAGCCGCTTCAGCGCCGACAGCCACGGCCCGATATCTTGTTCAGGAACTTCAGCGACCGGCACCATCCGTTCGTCCAGATACGGCCGATACCGCTCGATCGGTCGGACCGGCAGCAGATACTCCACGCCCATCTTGGCCTCGGGAATCCCTCCCACCTGGCTCGCCAGTACCGGGATCCCTCGGAGCATCGCTTCAACGACAATGCGTGAACGTGCCTCCGCCCACAAAGATGGGACCAGGAGGACTTTGGTCTTTTCGAGGATCGCGTCGATTTGGTCCGATGGCGGCAAGATCTGCACGTTGGGTCGCCGACGCAGCTCCGCCAGATCCTGCTCGGTTGTGCCCCAAGTGGGCACCGCAGCGAACCGGACGTCCGGCAACTGGTCCGCGAGCGCGAGAAAGATCGAAAGCCCTTTAACCGCGCAGGGATTCACCAGGGTGACGAACGGGTTTTCGTAGCGCCCTAGGAACGGATACGGGCCGGGCTCCAACAACGATATAGGCTCGGCTCGCGCAGGAATGCCACTCCAGCGTCTCACGTACTCGGCAACGTAACGGCTGACGCAGACCACAGCGTCGGCGGCTCGTAACAGCTCGGTGCGAGCTGCGCTCTGGAACGCAGCCTCCGGGCCAAACGGGAGGGCGAGCGTAGTGCGCACCAGGTACACGATCCTGGTACGCGGGTGGTCTAAAGCCGCCTCTAGTAGCACTAGCGCCGGATCGTCCGTGGATAAGAGAACCACATCCGGGTCCAGCTCCCAGAGTCGCTGCACGAACTGCTGCTTATAATCAGGACCCGTGACCGCACGGACTTCGACCCCGTTCAGGATAAATTCCAGATACCGCTCATGGACAACGCCAGGCGTAATCCCCCGGACTTCCAGCTCTTGCTGGTAATTGCTCGCTACGCTAGGACGCGAGCTATCCGCCGCCCGGCAGACCACGTGACAGGTATGCCCCCGCTGGGCCAGCGCTTCGATCAGGAGGCGATTCGACTTATCCCCACCTCCGTAAGCCGGAAAATACCGCGCATTCTGACCCAGCAAGATGCGCATCACAGATTACTCATGCTCTGGCGAGCGACCTAAGCCCGCCCGCTCCCGCAACCGCTCCAGCAACGCTTCTCGTTGCTGGGCAGGAAGGCGACTCAAGCGCTTGGCCAAGTCCGGCCGGTGAGGCACATGGGCCGCTATGGCAACAGGCCCAACACTGGTCGACCTGCGTAACTCAAGCAGCAACTCTTCCAAAGCTTCCTCACGCACCCCCGCCACGAACCGAATGGCGCGGTCGAACGCCTCCGCCGACTCTCTCTCGTAAACTTCCACCCGTGTCCACAGCTCCTCCAGAGCCTGTTCCCAGGGCCTGAGGTCTTGCTCAGGAACCACGGGCAATGGCAAGCCGTTATCGTCGAACTCCGCCAGGTACCGCTCGATGGGCCGGACCGGCAGCACATAGCGGGTACCCAGCTTCGCCTCCACCAGCCCCCCTTGGTCGCTCGCTAGAACTGGCACGCCCATCAGCATCGCCTCGGTGACCACCAGCCCGAACCCTTCCGGCCAGAGCGATGGCACCAGCAGAATCCGCGTTTTCTCCAAAACATCTTGAATCCGCGGCACCCTGGGAAGCACCCGGACGTTGGGCAAGCGACGTAGCTCCTCCACATCGCGTCGAGTCGTCCCCCAACCAGGCAGAGCTCCAAACTCGATGTGCGGAAACCGGCGCGCCAGTCCCACAAAGATAGGCAGCCCCTTCACCACACAAGCGTTGATCCAAGTCACCAGTCCCGGAGCTCGCGGATCGCGACGATGAAATGGCCCTGGCCCGTACACGGGTGGGTGGATCACCGCCGGCCTTCGCCCGAGATGCGTCTCAATATATCGCGCCGTGAATTCCCCTATGGCCACGATCGCTGCTGCTTGGGCCACCAGCCGTGCCCCGACCGGGTTGGGATGCAAGCTCGCCGGCCCAAAGGGAAACATCTGCGGAGTGTGCGCCAGGTAAATCACGCGCCCGGCAGCGGCTGCATGCGCTTCCCGCAACAAAACCTGCCCGAAGTCTTCCGAGGAGACCAGCACCCAATCCGGGCGCAACGCCAGGATTCGCTCACGCAAGACGTCTCGGACTCTGGCAGGGTCGCTAACAGCATAGATGACCAGCTGTTCCCAGGCGAGCGCCTCAAAACCATCCCCGCTTTCTTTTGGAAGACGTTCGTAGCGGATTCCTTGTTCCGCCAGTTCGCTTTCGATGGCCCTGGCCCGATCGTCGGAGTCGGCCCGTAAAGCCGGCGCGACGACGAAACACTCGTGTCCTCTGCGCGCAAGCACCCGGAGCCAAGCCAGGTTACTGCGCGTTGAGCCACCTCGGGGCGGCAGGTAGCTCGCATTGGCCGTGAGAATCACGCGCATCTCAGTCAGCTCTCTCCCCGGGGGTCTACCCTTTCCCGGTTCTCCTGTTGCTCCAGTAAAGCCCGCGCTTCTTCGTCAGAGAGACTCTCGATTTCAGCCAGTAAAGCCTCGTACTCCTCAGGGCTCGCCTGAGCGATTTGATCCAGTTCGATCGCCTTGGCCAGTTCCTCCACCGTTAGTTCACCCCGGAAGAGCACGTCTAGCGACAAATCCACCCCTAACTCCGAGCGGATACGAGACAACATCTGAATGGCGAGTAGCGAATGGCCGCCCAGATCGAAAAAGTTGTCCCGCACGCCTACACGCGGCATGTTGAGCAGTTGAGCCCAAATCTCAGCTAACTTGCGTTCCAGCGTCGTCCGCGGGGGAATGTATTCCGCCAGCCGCACCGGATGGGCCATCTTCGAGGAACGAATCCTGGCAAGGACGCTGGAGGGACGCGACAACTCGCGGGCAATACGCACATAATCGATGGTGCGCGGCTGAGCAGGCGCCGGTGATTCTACACTACCCTCCGTAGATATGGGCTCGCCGGGAGCACTCTGCGGATCGTAGGTGACTTGAGCAGCGAACTCGGCGGGCAAGCGATAGAGAACCCCTCCGGAGATTGGTTCAGCGAATCGGCCGGCCACTTGCTCCATGAACTGCCGTGCTGGCGTGTTCTTCGGCGTGGCCAGCACAGGTACGCGGAGCTCTCGCAAGCCACGGGCTTGCGCCAGCTGGCCCAAATGCGCTAGCATCCGATGCTCTACACCCCGTCCCAAAGCGCGGCAACTCAACAGGAACGTGTCCACGACCAGCGCATCTTCTTCCGCTCCGACCAACATAACCCCCACCAGCCCGTAACTACCGAACCGGTCCGTCAAATGGACCACCCAACACTCCGCTCGCCCCTCATCCAGTAACTGGCGGATTTCTGCCTCGCTCCGCCGGCGCGTGGTGAAGTTCATCTGGTTGGTCCGCTGGGTCAGCTGCGCTACGCGGCTCAAATGTTCCGGCCTCATCGGTCCGATCTCGACCCTCAATTGGAGTTTTTCGAGAAATTCGGCGAGGGTCGAAACCTCTTGTTGGAGCCGCCGTCGCTCCAACCGCTGGCCATACATCAAGCTGCGCTTGCGATCCTCTTCGGTGGCGCTCAAATGATCAAAGGCCCAGACATGCTCCAAAAATTCGGGGATACGCTCAGGCTCGCGTGGCAGCTGGAGCACTAAAACCTCAGGCGCATTGGCTTGCACCTCCGCGCACTCAGCAGGGCTGTCGTCTACAAAGATGAAGCTATCGAGGCCAACGTTCAGCTCCTTTGCCAGCGACCGCAAGTTGGTCGACTTCGGCTCCCAGTTGATCCTCCAGGCCACCAAATGTTCGCGACGTAAAGGCATCTCTGGGTGCGCCTGGAACGTCTCCCAGATATCTTGCTCTTCGTTCTTACTGCAAAGGCATAGCAACATCCCTTCATCCCGTTTGCGCAGCATGAACTCCTGTAGCGCCCGCCGTGGCGCATCGATGACCACGTTCTGAGGACCATCCTCGCCGCATACGCCACGCCAGAGCGTCTGGTCGCAATCGAGCACCACCACCTTGAACGGTTGCGTTCGCATCGCGTGGATCTTGCGAGCGACGAAGGTCCCAATGGCAGCAAACATCTCCGGAGTGTAAGGGACGTGCCCTTCCCGCTCCCCCGTGGGATCGTAATAGGAACCAACCGGATACAAGCGCAAGAGTTCGTCCGACACGGCGACGTGCACCGTCGCTAGCGCCCCCAAGCGCGCTGCCGCCTGTTGCTCTGCCTGCCTGCTGGCCTCGGCAAGGTCCGCCTCGGCCAAAAATCCGGGCGAGCACGGCAAGAAGCAGATCAAGTACGGGACCGGCGTCCGCGCAGCGGCACTCTGGACGGCGGAAACAAAGTGCTCGAGATTTTCCTCCAGCGCCGCCCGGCGATCGTCTACGCTCAGCGGAGCCCAGTCCTCCAGGCGGACCAGGAGTACGTTCACTCCTTTCTTTCCTCGGCGCAACGTGCTGGAGGGATCCAGCAGTTGCTGGAACAACTGCCCATAAGGGGCAAACACCACCGTGTCGTCGAAGTCCAGCTCCTTGAGCCAGAACTCCAGGACTTCACCCACCGGCTCGGCGGTGAACGTCGCAGCAATGGCCACACGAGAAGCCTCTTCCACGTTTGCCTTCCACGCAGGCGTCAGCAGCTCCGACACAGGCATGTCTGGATTCTCAACAAATTGCTCCAAGGCGGCGAAGTAATCGCTGACGAAGGCCTCCACGCTCCTGGCACTGTAAAGCTCACGGCTGTAACTCACCAGGGCCCGCAAGTGGTCGCCCCCGTCGGCCCAGTTGAAAAAGAGCTCGAAGTCGATCGCCTCAGGCCTCACATCCAGCGTTTCCAGTTCCACGCCGGGCAACGGCACTCGAGGCAAGATCTCCTGGAAGATCCCAAACACTACACGGAAGAGCGGTCCCACCTGCCCGCGTGCCCTCAAGGCCTCGGCGATTTTGGCCACCGGTAGCTCCTGATGGGCCTGCGCGTCTAGGAAAGCCTGGCGGGCCGCGCGAATCCATTCCGAAACGCTCCAGTCCCAGCTCGCTCGAATCCGGACGGGCAGCGGCGTGGCGAAAAAGCCGATCAAATGTTCCAGATCCGCCCGGTGCCGGTTGGCCACGGTGACGCCTACCAGCAGGTCAGTACTGCGCGCGAGCCGTGCCAGCAAAGCGACGAATAGCCCAAAAAGAACGTGAAAGCGTGTGAATCGGTGTCGGCGGCAATACGCGTCTAACCGGTCCAGCGTTTGCCCATCAAGCTCACGTCGGTAAAGTTCCGCCGACCAAACCGGGCGCTGAGCCTCGGGCCGCGCACTGGGTAAGCCGGTGGCTGAAACGCCTGCTAGCCAGTCTCGCCACCAGCCTGCCAGCCGTTCGACCCTTTCCGGCCCCAGGCTGCTCCGTTGCCAAGCGGCAAAGTCGCCGTATTGCAGCCGCA
Organism: Acidobacteriota bacterium; assembly: GCA_030550335.1. Classification (GTDB taxonomy): domain Bacteria; phylum Acidobacteriota; class Terriglobia; order Bryobacterales; family Bryobacteraceae; genus JAUQPO01. The sequence continues at coordinate 601 of JAUQPO010000205.1, read as the reverse complement.
AGACCGGCAGCAGCGACGGCTCGCCCCCGCGAAGCGAAGCGTACACGGTAGCTACCTCCTCCAAAAACAGGCGCACCGACCAAACGTCGCCGATCAGATGGTGCAACGCTCCACCAACTACCCACTCGTTCGCATCGCACTGGCAGGCGACCAACCGGGCTAGCGGGGCGTGGCCCAAATCCATAGCCTGGCTCGCCCTCGCCGCTACTATCTCAAGAGCCCGTGCAATGCGCTGCTGCCACGAGCCTTCTGCGATCCGGCAAACTTCAACTTCAAGTCGCGCGTCCTCGCGGATCCAGCATTGCGGCTGCCCCGATGCATCGCAAGGGAAACAGGCACGCAAGGCTTCTTGGCGAGCGACGATCTGGTCGACGGCCTTCTGGAACAGTTCCGGTTCCAGTGGTCCTTTCCACCGGAGGGCAAACGGGATATTGAAAGCCGCGCTCGAGGGAGCTGCTTGCACCAGCCACCAGATCCGTTCCTGCTCGAAGGACAGTGGGGGCTGTTTGGACCCTAGCGCTGGGATAGTTGTCCGAACGTCGGATGTTGCAAGCTCACTAGCTAAGCGGGTGGCTAACTCGGAAATCGTTTTGTCTCCCCA
>JAUQPO010000204.1 GCA_030550335.1 Acidobacteriota bacterium | reverse complement strand
CCCGTTGGCACCTGGCGAGAGTCGTTTCGACATCATCGTGCGGCCAGGTAAAGCGCACGGGCTACCCGCTCAGCTCTCCGACGCAGTCGGATTCTACGAGGTAGAAAATAGCGTGCGCACCGTCCGGCGAAGCAAGACACCGATTCAGGTTTTGTGGCCTCTCGGCAACAACCGTATTCGTGTCTACGGCGAGATTGACCTGGACAGCGGCTTGCGTGTGCTGTCGTTGGCCATTCGCGATCCGGCAGAGTTCGCGGCTTGGGGGCTTCGCCGGGAATTGACGCGTATGGGCGTGGTGGTGGCGGGACGTCCTAGGGTGGAGCGTCGCTGGGTAGGTGAAAGCTCCCTTGGAGCTTCCTGCACTGGGTGCATAGTCTTGTACGATCGCCCGTCGCCGCCGCTTGTGGAGATCCTCAAGATCATGACTAAGGACAGCCTGAATCTCGCCGCCGAGCTCGTCCTGCGGGAACTCGGCCACGTTCAGCGGAGGAACGGTTCGCGGCTCGATGGATTAGACGCTGTGCGAGAGACGCTCGCGCAACTTGGGGTACCGCTCGATCAGGTGTACCTAGTCGATGGGTCCGGATTGTCGAGGCTCTCACTAGCCAGCCCGTATGCGATCTCGGAATTGCTCCGGCGGATGTACGTCAGCCCTGCTGGACCGCAGTGGCTGGAGTTGATGGCTGTGGCAGGGCGCGATGGCACACTGCGAGATCGGTTGACCGAACCGCCGTTGGTGGGGCGGGTGCGAGCGAAAACGGGAACCCTGTCGCACACAGTGGCCCTATCGGGGTACTTGCTCCGGCGCAACTTGTCGCCTTTGGTGTTCTCGATTCTGGTGAATCACTATGCTGGCGATGCAGCTCAAGCCCGCCGCTTGGTGGACGAATTCATCCGTCATCTGACGACGGTGTTCCGGAACGCTGACGCGCCCCAGCCCATGGGAGTACCATAAGAGGAAAGACTCGACTCGAGGGGTGGCGCAGGGTTTATGCCCATTTACGAATATCGCTGCCAGCGCTGCGGCACGAAGTTCGAGAAGCTTGTTCGGGACCGTTCTGGTGCACCGCCCGAGTGCCCCGCGTGTGGGCATGGAGAAGTGAAGCTGGAACTCAGCGTGTTTGCCACCGTGTCCAGCCGCTCTTCTCCGCCCGCGTGCGCGCGCCCGGGCTGTGCCGAAATGGGATGCCCAGAAGCCAGTACGTGCCAGTTCCAGTGAGAAGTTGTCAGCAGTAGAAATTTAGGCCTGGCAAGCGAGTCGACAAAGGGGACCCTGCCAAGGAGGGGCAGAATGATAGCAAGGAGCTTGCCGGCCACGCTCGGCGCTTTACGACGGACGGCCGAGTATTCCGAGCAACGGATCGGAGGTCGCTCTGTCAAGGATGAGCTGCGGGAGAACCTGATTCGCAAGATCCGTGCACGGGAGCCGATCTTCCCTGGGATCATCGGCTACGACGAGACGGTCATCCCCCAGCTGGTCAACGCGATTCTGGCCCGGCATAACTTCATCCTGCTGGGCTTGCGCGGGCAAGCGAAAAGCCGCATCCTGCGGCTGCTGACGGGGTTGCTTGATCCCCAGCTTCCCTACATCGCGGGCTGTGAGATCCGGGACAATCCCTATCGTCCGCTCTGCCGGCGGTGCCGGGAGTTGGTCGCCGAACACGGTGACGATACACCTATTGCATGGTTGTCCCCCGAGGAGCGATATGTAGAAAAGCTCGCTACGCCTGACGTGACCATTGCCGACCTGATCGGAGATCTGGACCCGATCAAGGCTGCACGCGGGGGCTACGACATCAGTAACGAGCTCACGATCCATTATGGGTTGCTTCCTCGAGCCAATCGCGGTATCTTTGCCGTCAACGAGCTGCCCGATCTGGCGAGCAAGATCCAGGTAGGCCTTTTCAACATCATGCAAGAAGGTGACATCCAGATCAAAGGCTACCCGATCCGGTTGCCACTGGACGTGCTGCTGGTGTTCACGGCGAACCCTGAGGACTACACAGCCCGCGGCAAGATCATCACACCCTTGAAGGACCGCATCGGCTCGGAAATCCGTACGCACTATCCTTTGACGCTAGAACATGGGGTCGCGATCACGGCTCAGGAAGCGTGGACCGATCGGGCCTCGCCGATTCGCGTGATGATTCCGCATTTTATCCGGCAAATCGTGGAGCTTGTGGCTTTCTTGGCTCGCCAGGACAAGAAAATCGACCATCGCTCCGGTGTATCCCAGCGCTTGCCGATCACCAGTTTGGAGTTGGCTGTCTCGAACGCGGAACGCAGGGCGCTTTTGAGTGGAGAATCTGAAACGGTCGTCCGGGTGCTGGATGTGTATGCGGCTTTGCCGGCCATCACAGGAAAGCTGGAGCTGGAGTACGAAGGCGAGCTCCAAGGTGGCGACAAAGTAGCCAGGCAACTGATCCGGCAAGCGGTGGGCCAGCTCTTCGACGAGTACTTTGTCGAGGCGGATTTCACGGAAGTTGTCCGCTGGTTTGACTTGGGGGGCACGATCCGGATGGAGGAAACAGCCCCGGCAAGCCAGCTCTTGGAACAGCTTCGGCTGATTCCAGAGTTGCTAGAGCGCTCGAGCGAACTCATTCAGGGACCCGATCGATCAGCTGGACAGCAGGTGGCTGCTGCAGAGTTCGTGCTGGAAGGTCTGTGGGCCAGGCGACGGATCAGCCGGACTGAGGAATTCGAGTACCGCACGGCCAGGCAGGCGGTGGCCACGGCTGTAGAGTCTGACCTCGATTTGAGTCGCCGGCACCAGCTCCACTAAAGGGGGGATCGATGCGGGCCATCCGTTATTCCCGCTACAGCGGTGAGCCCTTCGAGTTGAGCGTCGACAAGCTCATGGAAGCCCTCTCTGACCACTTCCTTCAGAGCGGGTATGACGAAGATTACTTTTACTTCTCCGAGTGGAATCCCAACGCGTTGGAAGCCTTGGAGGATGCGATTCGCCGCGCGATTGAACGGGGAGATCCTTTCGAGCCAGATGAGGTAGACCGAGCGCTCCAGTACTGGCGCAGCCTGAGTGAAACCCAGCGCCAGGAAGTCATCCGGCGTCTAATCCAGCGGCTTGCTGATGAGCGTTACGTTGATTTCGAGGCACCACGGCAGGCACCCCCGGCAATACCGTCAGCAACCCAGGTGACACCTCCGGCGAAAGTCGAAGTTCGCTTGACGGATAAAGGCTTGGACTTCCTGGGTTACAAGGCTCTCAAGGATTTGCTGGGCTCGCTGGGACGCTCCAGCTTCGGCGCTCACGACACACGAGACTTAGCTACTGGCGTGGAAGCTTCAGGACCAAGTCGGCCGTACGAGTTCGGCGACACGCTGAATCTGGACGTGGCCGCCACGATCTGGGCCGCCATCCGGCGCGCCGGCCTGCGCCTGCCGATCGATCTCGACTACGCCGATTTGCATGTGCATCAATGCGAGCACCAGAGTTCCTGTGCCACGGTCCTGATGTTGGACTGTAGCCACAGCATGATCCTCTACGGTGAAGATCGCTTCACTCCGGCCAAAAAAGTCGCCCTAGCATTGGCCCATTTGATCCGTACGCAGTACCCTGGTGACAGCCTTCGTTGCGTGTTGTTCCACGACTCAGCCGAAGAGGTCAGTCTGGCCAGGCTGGCACGCGTGCAGGTGGGCCCTTATCACACCAACACGCGCGACGGATTGATCCTGGCCCAGCGGCTGTTGCGTCAAGAACGCAAGGAAATGAAGCAGATCATCATGATTACCGATGGCAAGCCCACCGCCATCACCTTACCGAATGGTCGAGTGTATCGCAATTCCTTGGGACTCGATCCGCTGGTGGTCAACGCAACGTTGGAAGAGGTTAGCCGGTGCCGTCGCCAGGGAATTCTCATCAATACCTTCATGCTCGCCCGCGACTACCACCTGGTGGCCTTCGTGAAGAAGGTTGCCGAGCTGAGCCGTGGCAAAGCTTATTTCACCACTCCCTTCACTCTCGGCCGGTACTTGTTGATGGACTACCTGAATCGGAAGACCAGGGTGGTGCACTGAGTTCTCCGCTGGGGTAACGACGAGGGAACGGTTCGAAACCCGCTGCGCGTAGATCACGCGACCACGTTTCAAGCTCATCGCGCCCACTTGCAGGTCCAACGAGTACGCGAAAAGTGGCGGGATCGGGTCCAGGTGCAATCGTGGCTGGCAGGTGCTGCTGAACGAGCCGTTCCTGTAGTGACTGGGCAGCCCGCAGGGGCAGTGCAGCGACTTGTAAGTAGAGCCCGTCTGGAGGTGCAGTTGGAGCGGCCGGCGGGGACAGGCTCGTACTTGGTCCTGCGGGCAGACTCGTTGCCGTGGAACTGGACAGCGAAGAAAAGCCTGGCGCCTTGAATGACGATAACGACTTTCCACTACGCGAACTGCTGGAGCTCAAACTGTTCGCCGCCGGATCTACGAGCAGAACCTGATCTCCCCTGCTTGCTCTAGGGTCTGCTTTGGAGGAAACCTCGGCGGCGTGCCGGCCGATCACATACGCCCCGCCTCCGAGTACCCCTAGCGCTAGAACTACGGCAAAGGTGCAGGCGACCAATTGCCCTGTGGTCAAGGTGAAGGTTGCCAGGCGTGGGTCGCCCGGATGGTGATGGCTCCAACCTTGTCCAGCTCCCAGCACGCTGCGCACTCGCGGAGGCCTTTATTCGTGTAGTGGTTAGTGGGCGGAAATGTTCTCCGCGGGAGTCGCAGGGCCGGACGAGCTGGCCGGTCCTATGATAGTCGGCCACGCGCACCGCGCCACTCCCAGTACCCGAGGGCAGCAAACGCCGCGGCGATCACCACCCTTAAGGCCACTAGCCATGGTCGCTCACCGACCAGCCAGTATCGAATGGCTAGCAAAAGAAACCCAAGGGCAATGGCAAAGTACCAGTAGGCATACCACAATCGGCGGCTGGAAGGCGAGGAGCTTGGAGACATCGGCTTGTTTCCAGCTTATTCCTACCGCGGGACTGTGAGGCTCGCTCCCTTCGACCCTGCAGGCTGTCCGGGTCTCCGCCGTTATTCCTGCTTAGGGCTCACCTCAATGAGGTTGGGTCCAGGAAACTGTTAGACTCAAGGCAAATCCAGCATGAGGGACCAAGCGAACCGGTTTCGGAGGATCGGTGCAGGTGGGCGAACCTGGGCTTGGAAAACGATCGTGTGGGCCAGCATGGTGTACTTGGCCCTCGTCGATAGCAGTCCTGCGCGGGCTCAGGGACCGAGCCCATTGCCCGACTTTGGAGGACCTTCCCTATTGAGCCGCCCTGGCGGAGTGGGAGGACGGATCGTCGAAGCTCCGGCGGTGTATCGATTCTATGTGTCTGGGTTCGGCCACTACAGCACCGACCTGACAGCCGCGGCCACGGACCCAGCGGGGCGGCTGCGGCAGGAGGACGCCCTGGGAGGCACTCTGGCAGTGGGCGCATACGTTTTCCGCCGAACTGACCGGAGCCTTTTGGGCCTGGACTATCAGGGCGCCTACCAGGCTTATAGTGGCGCTACCAGTTTCAACGGCACAGACCACATGCTCACGCTGAATTACAGCCGCCGGCTCACGTTTCGAACCGCGGTGGATTTCCAGCAAGGCGCGCTGACTTACGGCACTGCTTACCGGGGCTACATTACACCTTTGGTGAGTGATCCTTTCGTGGAGACGGTTGACTGGAGTGGCGAGCCGTTGGATGCCCGTACTTATGCGTTGGTGACCTCTGCAGGCTTGAGCCACTGGCTGAGCGAGCGTTGGTCCACGTATCTTTCAGGCAGTGGCTTCGTGGTCCGCCGCCATTCTCGCGCTTTGGTCGGAGCGCACGGATATACGGCGACAGGAGGTGTCTACCGAGCGCTGACGCCTCATGTCAGCCTTGGTGGCATCTACCGGTTCGTCAGCTACCGCTACCCCTCCGACATAGGGCAAACCGATGCTCATGCTACCGGGCTCGGTTTGAATATCGTGCTCAGCCCGATTTGGAGCTTCTCCGCAGCGGCGGGGGGTTATCGTGCCGAAAGCGAGCGGTTAGTGAGGGTCCGCCTGGATCCGTTGATAGCCCTGCTTTTGGGGCAGCTCACGGCGTTGGAAGTCACCCACGGTGTCTACTGGGGGACGTTTGTGGAGAGCACCCTCGCAGCCCAATTCGAACGCTCCTCGCTTTCTTTCTTTTATGCCCGGGGCCTCAGACCGGGCACCGCGCTCTTCGCCAGCTCGGCAGTGGAGACCGTTGGGTTCAACTACTCCTATACGGCGACCGAGCGCTTGAACACGGGAATTTACGGTTCTTACGGTCGATACCGCAGCCTTTTGCAGCCGGGCTTGCACTCCCACCACTACGGTGCCCAATGGGGTGTAACCTACCGGCTGGCCGGCCCGGTCCATTTGACCGCACAGCTCGGCGCCAGGCGGTACGAACTAGAGGGTCGGGGATTCGACCGCACGAGACTTTATGTAGGCTGTGGATTCACGATCAGCCCTGGCGAGCGGCCGCTGTCTCTTTGGTAACGGGATGGTCGGTTGCCGAAC
>JAUQPO010000203.1 GCA_030550335.1 Acidobacteriota bacterium | reverse complement strand
ATTGATCATCAAGGGATCGGACGGATGAACCGCGGGCCCTGCTTGGTGGTCCAATACATCGTCTTGGGCCAGGGGATGTCTAAGATGAACCCGGGCAAAACCCGGGCCAGGACATCGACAGTGCGCTCCCCAGGGACTTTCCGTCGCAGGCAGTAGTAGCGACCCTTGGGGGTCTCCACGATCCGTAGCGCTTCCCGGCGCACTCCCCACTTCCGTGCGAAACCTTCGACGGCTGGCTCGCCTGCACTCTCCGGGGGGCCCAAGATCTCCTCTGTGCGAGTGGGCTGCCGGGCAAGCAGACCATCGGCGCGCAGCACCAACCTGCGCGGGGTCGCGTCTACCCAGCTGACCTGTCCGCCCAAACGGTGCTCGGCCAGGAGTGCCTCGAAGCGGCGGCGCATGTCCTCCAGCGCCGGCGGGATCATCCAGTCCGGAATCTCTTCGGTGCCAATTTCCAACAAGAAAGGTTTGGTCACCTCACACCGCCTCCCCTGGCTGACATTGATCCAGCCATGCCTTGGCTACGCCCACTGCCAGCTTTCGCACGCGAGCGATCACCGCCACCCGTTCGGTCACACTGATAGCGCCCCGCGAATCCAGCAGATTGAACAGGTGCGAGCATTTCAGCACATGATCGTAAGCCGCCAGGATTGGGAACCGTTTCTTGTTGGGGTAATGGGGATAGGCTTCCAGCAGGCGCTGGCACTCCCGTTCATGTAAGTCGAACAGCTGCCACAACGTCTGAATGTCAGCCAGCTCGAAGTTGTACACCGAAAACTGCAACTCTTCTGCCAGTCGTACATCCCCGTAGGTCACACCTGGAGCCCACTCGATCTCGAACACACTTTCCTTACCCTGCAGGAAAGCCGCCAGTCGCTCCAGCCCGTAGGTGAGCTCTACAGGGACAACGTCCAAATCGATCCCGCCGCACTGCTGGAAATAAGTGAACTGGGTGATTTCCAGCCCGTCCAGCACTACTTGCCAGCCGATGCCCCAAGCGCCGAGCGTCGGTGCTTCCCAGTTGTCCTCCTCGAACTTGATGTCATGCTGGCGCAGGTCGATGCCTATGGCCTCGAGGCTCTCCAGGTACTGGTCAATGATGTCCTGCGGGGATGGCTTTAGGATCACCTGGAGCTGCTGGTGCTTGTAGAGGCGGTTGGGGTTCTCCCCATAGCGGCCATCCGCAGGACGTCGGCTCGGTTGGACGTAAGCCACCCGGTAGGGCGCAGGGCCCAAGACCCTCAGGAAGGTTTCGGGACACATGGTGCCCGCACCCACCTCTACGTCGTACGGCTCCTGGATGATAACCCCCCGCCGTCCCCAAAACTCTTTCAGCCGGGCCAACAACTCCTGATAAGTCATCATGGCGAGACCGACTCCAGATACGGAAGCGTCACCAAAGGGCGCTCCGTGTGTTGCTCGATGCAGCGGATCAGCGCCCGCCGCAAGTCTGCACCGGTCGATCTCGACCAACCTTCCGGCGTGATCTCCAGCAGCGATCGCTTTAGCATGAGTTCCTGGATTCGCTGGTCTTGCTCACTCAACCTGAGTTGGGGCAGAAAGCCAGACAGTCTCACTGCCCACAGCGTGTAATAAGTCACCGCTGGCCACACCGCTGCATCCCGCCACCGGCGTAAGTATTCCAGCACCAGCAGCAGCAACCGGAAAAACCGCTCATTTTGTTCCCCCGGCGGAAGAAGTTGCTCACTGACTTCCGCCACATAATCCAGCGTTACGCCGGTGGCGTAACTTGCGGCCAGCTCGAACTGCGACTGGATCAGTTCGCACGAGCTCAGCCGCACCAGCTCCCGCTGTTCCGGCTGGTAATAATGCACACGCACGTGCGCCAGGCGCTCCAGCGAAGCCCCAAACTGACTTTTAGGCCTGCGAGCTCTCCTGGCCACACCTCGGAGCTTTCCTTGGTCTCGCGTGAAGAAGCTGACGATTAAATCGGCTTCGCCCAGGGGGTATGTCCGCAGGATGAGTGCTTCGCTCACACGCGCGGGCATACCCTCGGTGGCCTCGCAAATTCAGACAATTAGGCTACCATACTCCGCTCAGAACCCGCAGCTCTAGCAGTCACGCCTGAGTCCAGCAATGGCCTATCATCAGGGTATGATTCCGCTGCGGCCAACGGAACTCCGAACTCTGGTACGACATGAGGACGAGGCCCCGCGGGAGCGTTCCACGTGCGGCTGGCGTTACCGCTTGCTCAGCGCACTGGAGCGGGGCTGCGTCGCTGCGTGGGTGCACGTCGTAGACATCGACGACGCGCGTCCACACTTTCATCGTCGTGCCACCGAGCTGTATTACGTGCTCGAGGGCGAGGGAACCCTCTACCTCGATGGGCAGCAATACCCCTTGAAGAAAGGCTCCATCGCGCACATTCCTCCCGGAGTGGTGCATGCAGCCCGCGGTCGGATGCGAGTACTCGTGGTAGGTATTCCGGAGATCGCAGAAGACGACGTGATTCTCGTCTCGGAGGGCACGGGAGTTGAGCTCACTCCGGAATCGCCGCAACGGGCTTGAGAACATATCCGCGAACGAACCACACTATTTCGTCAGCGCAGCGAGCTCTGGCATCATGCCGAAGCCCCCTTGCCCGGAGCAGGCGCTCGACATAGATACGTACGTGCCGTGCTGACCTAACTCGCGCTCGACGCTATAGACTTGGTATCCCTGACGGGACAGCCTATCCATCAACGGCACCGGATGGAACGAACTCACCAGTCGCACACATTGCCCAGGAGCAAGCGTGGCCGCGCGCGTCCGTACGAGCCCGCTGGGATGCTGGCCGCATGGAAGTAACGCATCCGTGTCGACATCAGCGACCACACACTCGCTGGTCAACCACTCTGGCAACTCGCCCATGATGAATCCATCGCCCTACACGGAGCGGGTAGTCCCATTGGCCGGCTGGCCTAGTGCCAGTCGCAACCAGTGCACCAGATCCTGGACGTTGACGGCGGCCATCCGGGCGGCCTATTCTAGCGTGGCGATCTTCGCTACAGTGCGCCGCAGTACTGGATCCTGCAAGTTCTTGAACGCCAGCACCCACTCGATCAATAAAGATTCCGCCTCTGGGTAAATCTCCAGCAGTTGTCCCACCTTCCTGTGAATCAGGATGCTCACTACTGCACCTCCGTTGGCGCATCATCGTACTGAAGCAGGCGTCGCTCGCCCTCCAGCTGGCGAATCTGCGTCACGTCCTGCGTCACTTCTAGCGTTCCCAAGTAACGACCGTCCCGATCGTGGACTGCGAAATACCGTATGTGGACAAATCGCCCGCGGAAATTGATCCAAAACTCAGCGACGTCGTGACGTCCGCTGCGAAAATCCTGGAGGATTCGGTCAACCACTTCTACGCTCTTCGGAGGATGGCAGTGCTGGACTTTGCGACCAAGAACCGCCCGGCTGCGTGCGAAAATCCGTTGCCGACCTTCGGAGAAGAACACTACGCGATCGTCCGCATCGACGAATGTCAGGTCAAACGGTAAAGTCGAGAATATTGCGGCCAGTTGCTCCAGCGTGAGCACCCCAGTAGACAACCGTATGGCATCGGGTCCGGCAAGCTGCAATCCCTCGCGAAGCACCGCTTCCGGAGGACGGTACCCTTCCTGTGGTTCCACCAGGCACCAGCCATAAAGGGGCGAGGACTGCCAAATTTCTGCCCAGTCCTCCTCCGTGAGGGTGGACATACACAGCGGGAGCAAGATTTGCTCCTCCTTGTACATCATCTCCTCCACCGCTTTCACCACCGTCTCTCCGACGGTGTGGACCAAGGCCTTCCACTCACCAGCCGTCAGGCCGGGCTGTTGAAGTGCTTGGGCGAGATCCCGCAACAGAGCGCGAATCTCATCGTCCTTGCCCCACATTACCTTTGAAGGGCCCGTGATGCCATGCTGCTCTAGGCGCGAGAAAAACAGGTGCTCTTTGCGTTGGAAATGTTTCTCGATGTCCATTAATTGGTTCAGCAACCCGCGCCACTCCAAAACCAACGCGGAGGCATCCTCGCCATCGTCCAGGTGGTCGAACCGCTGGTACAGCTGCCGCATCTGGAGCAACACGCTGCGCAAAGCCCAGATTTCACGTCGGAAGGTATCCACTGGGTGACCAGGCGGCACAGGTCTGGGCGGAGGTGGTACCAGGATTTCTCGTGTTACCTGAGAGTGCAGGTCGCACATGGACTGGATTTCCTGAGGGCTCATGCCCTCCGCCATCAGCTCCTGCTCCATGGCGACGATCTCCGAATAATCGGTTTGGCGGACCAGCTCCCGAAGCTGGTGTTTGACCTCTTCAGGCGGATGCCCCTGATGTAAACGCCAGATGATCTCCTTGAGCGTTTGAATGCGCTGGGCGCGGTTATTAATGAGTTCACTCATACGACGATCTCAGTTTGCGAACGAGCGTTTCCGGAATTCACCTTCAGGCTACCGTTCAGGCGCCATGGGGCGAAATGACTTCGGTCACACAGGCCCTTGAAAAACCTGGGGTAAGCCACGGCCAGCAGACCACGTCGTGGGTTGCGGTAGTTTGTAAACCGAAATGGCCTGCACGCTGGAACAAGCCCGGAAGTGGATCGAGGAAGCTGAACGCATTGTAGTCTTGACCGGAGCTGGAATCTCTGCCGAAAGCGGGGTCCCAACGTTTCGAGGCACCGGGGGTCTGTGGCGACAGTACCGGCCTGAAGAACTGGCAACTCCTGAAGCTTTTGCGCGGGATCCCAAGCTGGTTTGGGAATGGTATCTGTGGAGGCGTAGCATCATCGCGAAGGCGGCGCCCAACCCGGGCCACCTTGCTCTGGTTCGCTTAGAGGCACGCAAACCGGAATTCCTGCTCATCACACAGAACGTGGACGGGCTGCACGAGCGGGCAGGCAGCCGTCGGCTCGTGAAGCTCCATGGGGACATCTGGGAAGTTCGTTGCGTGCAATGCGGCCGGCAGGAACGCGATGAGCGCTTGGAACTGCCCGAATTGCCTCCCCGCTGCAGTTGTGGAGGGTCGCTCCGTCCTGCTGTAGTGTGGTTCGGCGAGGATCTGCCCGAGAACGCTTGGAACGAAGCAGTCCGCGCAGTCCACTCCGCTCAGCTACTCCTTGTGGTGGGCACGTCGGCTGTAGTTTACCCTGCCGCCAGCCTGATTCCCATGGCCAGGACAAGCGGCGCCCGGATCATTGAGGTTAACCTGGAAGAGACGCCATACTCACCGGCTGTGGACTGCGCCCTGCGTGGGAGGGCCGGGGAGTTGCTACCGCAGCTGATTCCATGAGAATTTGCTACTTCGACGCGTTTGCCGGCATCAGTGGCGACATGACGGTGGGAGCACTGGCCGATAGCGGTGCTGACCAGCGACTCCTCGCCGAAACACTCAATAGTCTGGTCACCGGCGCAAAGGTCCGATTTGAGCGGACACGACGGGCTGGGCTGGCGGCAACCAAGTTCGTCGTAGAGATCGCCGACGGACGCCCTCAACGGGTGCGCCATTTGCCGGAAATTCTGGAGTTGATCGATCGAGCGTCGTTACCCGAGCCGGTTAAACGCGACGCAAGCGCGATCTTTCGCAGGCTCGGTGAAGTGGAGGCCGCGGTCCATGACATCCCACTCGAGCAGGTCCACTTCCATGAGGTGGGTGCTATCGATTCGATCATCGATATCGTGGGTGCAGCCCTGGGGTTGCACCTGCTGCAGATCGATGCCGTGTACTGCTCGCCGGTAAATGTGGGGCGAGGTACAGTGCATACCGAGCATGGTGTACTTCCGGTGCCCGCTCCGGCCACGGCGCGGCTCCTTGAAAACCGCCCGATTTACTCTCAGGGCCCGGAATTTGAACTGACTACGCCTACGGGTGCAGCGATCGTCTCCACGCTGGCGCGGGCATTCGGACCGTTACCCGCGGTCACTCTTCGAGCGGTCGGATACGGGGCGGGCGACCAAGAATTCCCGGGTTTCCCGAATGTCTTGCGGGTCCTTGTGGGTGAGCTTTCGATGGCCAAGGAAGCTACAGAGGTTGCTGTGATCGAAGCGAACATCGACGATGCATCGCCCCAGCTCCTAGCCCACGCTGTGGACCAGTTGCTTTCGAGCGGCGCGTTAGACGCCTCCCTCACCCCTCTTGTCATGAAAAAAGGCCGGCCGGGCGTCCTGCTGCGCGTGATCACGCGGGTGGAAGATTCCGAACAGCTTGCCGAGCGCGTTCTGCAGGAAACCACTAGCCTCGGCGTCCGCATTTACCGGGCCGAGCGCCGCGTGCGCCCGCGCGAAACGGTAGAGGTGGACACGCCGTACGGGAAAGCGCGGGTGAAAGTCGCCAGCGACGGGTCATTCGCTCCGGAGTACGAGGATTGCCGGCGGCTGGCAATCGCCTCGGGCGTTCCGCTAAAACAAATTCTGACGGAAGTCAGTTGCCGCTACTGGAACAGCCGCAAGCCTGTGAGCTCAGATGACCAACGATGAGTAAGTACTACCTGACCACACCGATCTTTTACGTCAACGCGGCGCCCCATATCGGCCATACCTACACGATGATCGCTGCCGATGTGATCCG
>JAUQPO010000202.1 GCA_030550335.1 Acidobacteriota bacterium | reverse complement strand
GTAGGACTTGACGTTGGAGTTGGGCGAAACGACTGAGTCGATCACGATCACCGCGTCAGCGCCCTTGTTAAACACCGCGAACGCGGATCTGGGCCAGGTGGTCGAGCGTTCGATGGTGGAAACCGTGGTGGTGTCGTTGAGCCGGAATGTGATGAACATCCGGAACCTCGCGCCTGGGGTCACGGGTGGCACGGGCACGTACACGAGTGACGCTCAGGGAAATTTTTCGATCGCCGGTGGAGGCAGCACCCGTGGGGATAACGAGGTAGTGGTGGATGGGATTCCGAGCACGACGGTTAGTGGGATTGTGGGGTTTGTACCTGCGTTGGATGCGGTCGAAGAGGTACGGGTCCATACGACCATGTTCGACGCGGCTTACGGGCACTCTAATGGCGGCGCGGTCACCATCACTACACGGGGTGGGACAAACGAGCTGCACGGTGCTTTGTACCTGTACAAGCGCTGGAAGGCCTTGAATGCGAACAGCTGGACGAACAATCGTCTGGGTTTGCCCAAGCCTCCCGTCAACTACCACCAGTGGGGGTACGTGGTCAGCGGGCCGGTTTACTTACCGCGTGTGTACAACGGGCGTAACCGTACGTTCTTCTCCACGGCTTTGGAGCGCGATCACGACGCGCGGCAACTGACGCGGCAGGCTCGCGTTCCCACGGAACTGGAACGCAAAGGTGACTTCTCTCAGACCTTAAACCGCCTCGGTGGTCCGTTCAGCCTGTACGATCCGCTGACCACTGTGGTGGTGGGGACCAAAGCTACGCGGCAGCCTTTCCCTGGGGCGGTGATTCCCAGTTCTCGGATCAGTCCCATCGGGGCGGCGGTGATCAGTAAGTATCCGTTACCGAACCAACCTGTCCGCCCACAAATCGCGGCTTACAACTGGGCTTTGAGCAAGGTCTACGCCGTCGACCAACACCATTACAGCGCGCGGATTGATCACGTGCTCAGCGACCGGCAACGGATGTTCGTACGGGTTGGGGTACTTGATCGGATCCAGGCTGCGGAGGATCTAATTTTCGGTGCTACCTCTTTCCCAGTGGAAGGTTCGACAGATTTAGGACGGCTCACCCGCCGACGGCTGAACATCGCCGTGGACGACACGCTGGTGCTCTCGCCGACCCTCGTCGGCTCGTTCCGGGTGGGCGTGATGAGCTATGCCACTCGCAGTACTTCTGGTGCGTATGGTGCGGACCCACGGGAATTCCAGATGCCGGATATCGTCGTGCGCAACCAGGCGTTCAAAGGGTGGCCCAACTTCTCTCCAGGGGAGAACTTGCCCAACCTGGGCAGCAGCTTTTCTGCTTCCCGAGACATGGTGGGCTCTTTGGTTTCCACCTGGACGAAGTTGGCGGGTGGCCACGCCATCAAATGGGGCATCGACTACCGGCTGGGGCGCATCAACAGCATTTCTCCCGGCTCGAACGCGGTGGGCACGTTCAACTTCACGCCCGTATTCACGCAGGCCAACCCGTTCGACAGCAAATCTGCAGATACCTCCGGTTCAGGGATGGCTTCGCTGTTGCTGGGGTTGCCTGCCTCGGGTAATTTCGGGTATAACACCGCAACTTCTATCCAGAACCATTATTTGGCGTGGTTTGTGCAGGACGACTGGAAGCTCACCCGCAAGCTCACACTGAACCTCGGCGTCCGGTACGAACTGGAGACTCCCTTTACTGAACGCTTCAACCGCATGGGCCTCCGCTTCGATGAGAGTGCGCGCCTGCCCGTGGAAGTGCCAGGCATGGAGTTGCGGGGAGGAATCCGGTTTGCCGGGGTGGAAGGAAATCCGCGCCGGCAACCGGCTGACAAAAACAATTTCGGTCCCCGGTTTGGTCTTGCTTGGACGGTGACGCCGAAGACGGTGATCCGTGGGGGCTACGGCGTGTTCTATAGCATCGTATCCATGGCCACTACGTTCTTCGGTGGGTTGGGTGTCTGGAATGCTGTGACGCCGTTTGTAGGTACAGTGGACAACGGCGCCACGCCCTACCGTACGCTGGCCGATCCGTTTCCGGATGGTCTGCGCCAGCCGTTAGGCGCGGCTGTGGGTTTGATGGCGCAAGTGGGCGACAGCATCGGATTTCTGAGTGAGCCCAGAGTCAACCCTTACAACGGCCAGTGGCAGTTTAGCATTCAGCGCGAGTTACCTTCCCGGGTGCTATTCGAGGTGGCCTACATGGGCATGCACAGTTTGAAGCAACCGGAGAGCTTCAACTTGAACGAAAAGCCGGACAAGTACTTGGCCCTAGGGGCCGAGGAAAACAAGAGGATCCCGAATCCGTTTTACGGTATCTTCCCACCGACATCGACGCTGGGGGCCAGTAGCACGATCACTCAGAATCGGTTGTGGGTGCGCTTCCCACAGTTCACGACCGTGACTCTGAACGCAGCTCCCACCGGCCGGGCTCTTTACCACTCCATGCAAGCGAAGGTGGATAAGCGCTTGACCCACGGCTTGAGCGTGCTGTGGACGTATACATTCTCGCGGCTGATGGACAACAACACGACGAGTGTTGTCAACCCACGCTTCTACCGCGCCGTTTCTCAGTACGATCAAAAGCACGTAATGCGCCTTGCGTTCGTGTATCAGCTCCCAGTGCAGTTCAGCGGTGGCTTCTCTCGAAAGGTTCTGAACCACCTTGCTGGTGGCTGGACGCTGAGTGGCCTAGCCCAGTTCGCCACCGGCACTCCCCTTTCGGTGACACATACGTACGGGCGACCGATCCGCATACGCAACCCCAGGCTCAGCGGGCCGGTGCACCAGCGGCTGGGGGACAAGCGGGATCCCGTGACGGGCAAAGTGTTGAACCCCTATTTTGACATCGACGCATTTCAGCCGCTGCCTAACCAGTACACCGTGACGCCTGAGCCGCCGATGCTCGACGAACTGCGAGCGCCCGGAACCCGCAGCCTAAACATGGCGGTGTTCAAATCCTTCCCGATTCGGGAGCGCCTGAAGCTCGAGGTTCGGTTTGAGGGAACGGGCATCACGAATACGCCAAACTTTGATCCTCCAGGTACAAACATGTCGCAGGCGGCCACGTTCGGCGTGATCACATCGGCAGGCGGTAGCCGCTCGATGCAAGCATCGGCCCGTATCAGCTTTTGAGCCACGTCTCGGGGGGCACGGCTAGCCCGTGGGGTGGCGGCTCGCTGAAAGCGCGAGTGGGGGTTGCCCGCTACCACCCGAGAAACTGTCGCAGTGAGCCGTCGCCCATACGCGCCCATGTTGCACGTCAGCCGCGTTGCGGCTTATCGTACAACGCTTTCGTTGGTACGTGAACGCGCTCCGGCCTCGCTGCTGCTAGCAGCTGAAGCGGCGCTTGGAGGCTGTGCAAGGCATCATCAGGCTGCGGCTAGTCCACGCAAGTTCCAGCCGCAAATGACGCTGGCCATGAACTTGTCATTGTTCGGCCC
This sequence comes from Acidobacteriota bacterium, assembly GCA_030550335.1. Lineage (GTDB taxonomy): Bacteria > Acidobacteriota > Terriglobia > Bryobacterales > Bryobacteraceae > JAUQPO01. The sequence continues at coordinate 3,210 of JAUQPO010000202.1, read as the reverse complement.
TGGCCAGTGAGTTTCGAGGCTGATGTAACCCCGATACCCGTCAGCCAGTAAGGCTCGGACTTGACCTCGCCAGTCGATGGCCCGTGTGCCTAAGGGTCCCCAAATCGGTGTGTGGTCTTCTACGTGGCAGTCCTTGGCGTGCACATGGGCTATACGGTCCACGGGCAGGTGCCTGTACCCGTCGGGAAACGGGATTTCCCCAGAGACCAGTGCGTTGGCTGGATCCCAGACCAGCTTCAGGTTCGGGTGCGGTAGCAGTTCCAAGATCCGCGCAGCTTCCCGGGCAGTCGCCACGTTGCACGCATGCTCGTTTTCGAGCCCGATGATCAACCCTTCTGCGGCGGCCTGGTCTGCTAGATCCCGCAAAGCCTTAACTATGCCGTCGATACATTTGTCGGGCTCCACGGTTCGCCAAAACGAGAAGACGCGAATCAGTTTGGTACCGGCGCGCTTGGCGATTTCGAATGCGCGCCTGGTTAGCCGCGGCTGATCCTCGTAATTGTAAGCCGCTGCGAAAAGGTCCTTCTGGAAGCGCTCGTCCACCGGCGGGCCGCCTGGCAGGACACACTTGAGCAAGGGTGAAGCGATCCCGACAACTTCCATGCCCCGCGCGCGAATGAGATCCACAGCGCGGTCCAGTTCCTCGTCAGTGAGGTCGATAATGTTCTTGCCCCAGATCATACGGAGCTCGGCGCCGGTCATGCCGATGGCAGCCATGGCGTCGAGGGCGCGTTCCAGGTCCTGAGAAAACTCGTCAGTGATGGCGGCTATGGGTAACTTTGGCGTCATAGTCGTACTTTAAAAGTCTAACCGGAACAGTGCGCCTTCAGGGCGTGAGCCAGGCGCTTGAGGTAAACCCGAGGCCGGCGGCCGAGGGGTGAAGCATTGGTACAGCACTGGCGCATCAGACAAGCGTCGGCAGCGCACTCGAGGTTACAGTAGGGTTCGTTAGGCTGGACGAGCGGGAAAACTGGCCATGGCCAAGCAAAGCGCGGGTTTGGTACTCTACCGGCACCGCGAAGGCAAACTGGAAGTTCTGCTCGTACACCCTGGGGGCCCGTTGTGGGCGAGAAAAGACGAGGGAGCATGGTCGATTCCCAAAGGGGAATTCGAGCCCGGCGAGGACCCTCTGGAAGCGGCGCAGCGGGAATTCTATGAGGAAACTGGCTATCGGCCTGAAGGGCCATTCAGACCGCTGGGCGAGGTGCGCCAGGCTGGAGGAAAGAGAGTGGTAGCGTGGGCGTGTGAGGGGAACTGGGACCCACAGCAATTGCGAAGCAACACGTTTCAGATGGAATGGCCACCGCGTTCCGGAAAAATTTGTGAGTTTCCAGAGGTGGATCGGGCCGAGTGGTTCAAGATCGAGGACGCGCAAAGGAAAATCGTAGCGGGGCAGCGTCCGTTGTTGGAGAGGCTTGCGGGCTTGCTTGGCGCCGGATGCAGGGAGTCGGGCAGGTGAGCACCGGACAGGCAGTCGTGGTGCCGCGCTGGGCCTACGATTGCTGCTGCTCGGCTTCGACCACTCGAGTCGCCACAATCTCCCACTCGTTCATCAACTGTTCCAAGCGCTGGCGCTTCGACTCCAGGCTGTCCAAGAGCTGGCGGGTGCGTTCAACACTCTCGAAGTGAGCCAATGCCAGTTCCTCCTGGCGGATCTCCTCTTCCAGCTGGGAAATTTCAGCTTCTAGCTGCTCGCACTGTTGCTTGAGCCGGGCCAGTTGGAGGGGATTCATGCGGGTGCGCCGCCGCGGGGCACCTTCTGGCGCTGCGGCTGGGAGGGGGTCTTTGCGGACAGGCTGGGCGTGGGTTGCTACATGGGGTGGATTCATCTGGGTCCGCTGCTCGCGGGCGCGCAGGAAGTCTTCGTAGTTGCCAAGGTAGACTTCAACCAGGCCGTCATGAAGATGCACGACTTTAGTGGCCAGTTCATCTATGAAATACCGGTCGTGGGAGACGAAGACCACGGTCCCGGTGTACTGTTTCAGCGCCTGCAATAAAACCTCCTTGGCGTTCAGGTCCAAGTGGTTGGTCGGCTCGTCGAGTAACAGGAAGTTTGCAGGCGAGACGATGAGCCGAGCCAGGGCGTAACGATTGCGCTCGCCCCCGGATAGAACGCGGATGGGTTTGTACACGTCGTCTTCTGAAAACAGGAAACACCCGAGCAACGTCCTGACCTGAGTGACTGTCCAGTTCGCTGCGACGCTGGACAGGTCTTCGAGCAAGGTGCGATCCTCCGGTAGTTCCCGGTACTGGTCCTGGGCGAAGTAGCTCGGTTGGACGCGCTCGCCGAGTTTCACCGAACCTGAGGTGGGTTGTTCCAGGCCGGCCAAGAGCTTCAGGAGAGTAGATTTTCCGGCACCGTTGGGACCAACCAGTGCAATCTTGTCCCCTCGCTCGATGGAGAAGCTAGCATCGCGGAACACGACATGGGCATCGTACGCCTTGCTCACCCGTTGGAGCACGGCTACCACGCGGCCGCTCGGTGGGGGTTGGGGAAAGCGGAATTGGAGCGTGGGTAACTGGGGTGGCAATTCGATGCGCTCGATTCGCTCCAACTCCTTAATCCGGCTTTGCACTACGCGGGCATGGCTCGCTTTGTAGCGGAAGCGATTTATGAATTCTTCCAGATGCCGGATGTGCTGCTGCTGATGTTTCCAGGCGGCTTCCAGCTGCTCGCGTCGTTTCTGTTTTTGCTCGAGGTAGCTCGAATAGTTGCCGGAGTACAAGTTCAGGTGCTGGAGGTCGATTTCTGCGATCCGGGTCACGACACGATCCAGCAAGCGGCGATCATGCGAGACGAGCACGAACGCATGGGGATAGGACTCCAGATACTGCTCAAACCAGTTGCGAGCTTCTAAGTCCAAGTGGTTGGTCGGCTCGTCGAGTAGTAGGAACGCCGGTTCGGCGAGCAGGAGCTTGGCCAGCGCGATGCGCATCTGCCAGCCGCCGGAGAACTGTTCGACCGGGCGGTGCCAATCCCGCTCGGGAAAGCCCAATCCGGCCAGTACGGCCCCAATACGAGCCTCTAGGGCGTAGCCGGAGCGACTATGGAAAACGGTCTCGAGCTCGTGAAATCGGTGCGAGGCTCGGGCGTAGGCTGGGCTAGTGGGGTCGAGTTGGGAGAGCTGGCGCGCCAGCTCTGCAAGCTCTGCCTCGATTTCCTGCAGATCCTCGAAGGCCGTCGCGCACTCTTCGAAGACCGTTTTGCCG
>JAUQPO010000201.1 GCA_030550335.1 Acidobacteriota bacterium | reverse complement strand
CAAACCCATCCCGTTCAAATCCGACGACGCCGTCAATGCCGTCGAAGGGGACCTGTTCGTCGATCGCGTGATCGATGGCATTCGTGTGAAGTCTGTCTTGCAACTGTTGCGCGAGGAAGCGCAGGCGCGAAGCCTGGCCGAGTGGGCAACGCTGGCTGGAATTCGGGTGTCCGACATAGTCGAGCTCGCTCAAGAATTCACCTCCCACGGCAAGCGGGCTGTGGTGGAGATTCACCGGGGCGTCTCTCAACACACCAACGGCTTCTACAACGTGCTCGCTACCATGGGAGCCCTGAATATCTTGATCGGAAACCTGGACTGGAAAGGCGGGCTTGTTTACGGAGCGGGCTCGTACGCCGAGACGGGAGGCACCGGGCGCCCGTTCCAGCTTTCTGACCATCCCGCGCCATTGTCCCCTTTTGGTATCGACATCATCCGGGGAGGTGTGGCTTACGAGAAGACTACGCTTTTTGCAGGCTATCCTGCCAAACGCCCTTGGTACCCTCTGGCGAGCGACGTCTACCAGGAAGTCATCGCTTCGGCTGGCGATGCTTACCCGTATCCCATCAAGGTCTTGTTCCTGTACATGGCCTCTCCAGTTTACGCCCTGCCAGCCGGCCACAGCTTGATCCCTATCCTCCGCGACCCCGATAAGATTCCTCTCATCGTTGCTAGCGATATCACGATCGGGGAGACCAGCCTCTACGCGGATTACATCTTTCCTGACTTGAGCTTCCTCGAGCGTTGGGAGTTCCACCGCACCCACCCTTCGATCGTGCATCGTGTCTCGCCTGTTCGCCAACCTGTGATCGCTTCGCCCAACGAGACAATCACTGTGTTCGGCGAGGAAATGCCCATTTCCATGGAAGCGGTGTTCCTAGCGCTCGCCGAGCGGTTGCAGATGCCAGGGTTCGGGCCGCGTGGGTTCGGTAGCGGTGACTTGTCCCGGCCAGAGGACTTTTACCTGCGTATGGTCGCCAACATCGCGTTCGGAGATTCTGCCACGGGCTCGGATATTTGCCCCGATGCGTCCGATGAGGAAGTGGAAATCTTTTTGCGGGCGCGCAAGCACTTGCCCAAATCGATGTTTGACCCTGACCGTTGGCGTGCGGCCGTCGGCGACCAATGGTGGCGCAAGGTGATCTACGTATTGAACCGTGGCGGCCGCTGGTGGAGTTACGAACAAGCTTGGGTTGGCGACCATGTGCGCGCTAAATACGGTAAGCTCGTCAACCTCTACTGCGAAAAGGCGGCCACTACCCGGAATTCCCTAACCGGCCAGTTCTTCAAGGGGCTGGCTACTTATGTACCGGTCGCTGACTCGCTGGGCCGTCCGTTGGACCACAAGGGCGCACCCCTGCGTCTCATTACTCACCGCTCGATTTTGATGACAAAGAGCCGGACCATCTCCAATTACTGGTTGACGGCAATCCAACCCGAAAACTACATCGAGATCAATCGCCTCGACGCCCGACAACTCGGGCTGGCCGATAATGACCTCGTCTGGGTCATCTCGGCGTCGAATCCCCGAGGAGTTTGGGAATATGGCCCAGGCCTCACTAAACCTCTCATCGCTCGTGTGCGGACCAGTTACCACATCCGCCCCGGCGTAGTATCCTTTGCTTTGGGTTGGGGTCACTGGGCCTATGGCGCATCCGCCCAGGTCATTGATGGCGAGACAATCCCACCTGACCCGCGGCGGGCCGCCGGTGTACATGCCAACGCCGCTATGTATGTGGATCCTTACCTGCGCTCGCCACTAAGCGACGTGGTGGGCGGCAGCGCCGTGTTCTACGACTCGATGGTGTATCTGATCAAAGTGCCCGAAAAAGCCTAAAGCTTCGCGCGGCGATTGATAGGAGTCCGTTGTACCGCCACCGGCCGCGGTGGGTACAGCGATCCACCTTACATGGTGGATGCCGGCTTTCAAACCGGCCCGAAGATCCTGGTACGCCCCCTCTCGAGGCACGCAAGATGGGTTTCGTAAACGGTTGCGGTTGAGTACCGACAGGTGGGTCTCTCCTGCTGCCGCTACCGCGGCTTCTTCACGGGTCGGTATCGCCAACCCCCAAGCCGACGGCGCGCTCGCTAGCATTCCAGTCGGGAGTTTTGCCAAGCTCCACAGGTTACGGAAGGGGATCAACGGTAATCGTGCGTTGATGAAGACGCCATCGCGCTCCAGGAACGACTCCATCAGCAGTGCGAGGTCAGCGGTGCGTCAACGAGCGACGTCGCCCGATCGTACTCGCAGCTTGTCCTAGGCTGATCCCGCCACGGATAGACGAAACCTTAGGAGCGACGATTCCAGGCGAGCGTCGTGACCTCGGTCGTAAGCCCGTGTTAATCTCTAGGTTCATTGAACGGTGAGAGGGTGTCACTCGAGCGTTCGCGGCACGGTCCAGAGCTCCAGGAAGCTCGCCTTCAAAAGTGCGTAAGATGGGGTTTGGAGCGTCTGCTCGTCAGTGTAGGGACGACAGGTCAGGGAGTTGGCAGAGTGACGGTGGAATTCCACTCCCCGGGGGCAACGGTCCGTGCCTACTTGCAGGGGCCAGGAGCGCTGGCGGGACCCCAGCGAGGGCACGTTCTGAAGCGGCTCCCATCAAACATCTGGGCGGTTAGCTCAGTCGGTCAGAGCGCCTGCCTTACAAGCAGGAGGCCGGAGGTTCGAGTCCTCCACCGCCCACCACACCCGCGCCGTCTGCCAAGCGGTCTGGCAGTGGTGGCAAACTAGCACTCCGTAAACGGAAGCACCTTGGTAAAGCTTACGTCTCGGTAAGGTTCGCATCTCGCAGTCCTTGGGCCCGAGCGCAGCAGGCCGTCAATGGGAAAAAGGTGCCCCGGTGGAAATCGGGAATGTGGGGAGAGGAGCGAAGAGCACTTCCGCGGGTTTTGAATTAGCCAATAAGGGAGATGAGGCATCAACCTGTGCAGGGCACAGGACCACTTGCGGACACGGCCGCCAGCTTAAACACTCCGTCGTCGTGTAAATGAAGCGCTTCCCTAGGTCTTGATGATGTTTTCCGCGGGTCCTTGACCTGGACAGATTAGAGTTGCTATCAGACTCTCCCGTGCCGACCGTTGCCACCAAGACCGGGAGCTCGGGGTGGGGCGTCTCCAGGATAGTTGCTTGACTAGGGCCCTGCCACGCTCGACCAACGCACGTTCAAGGCACGGTGGCTTTCGCGCCTAGCACTGCGGATGTGCAGGGAGCTGGGTGGGAACCGCCTCAAAAGCTTGCCAGATGACGGGTCCACTCGGATAATGCATTTAAGATAACCGTGCAGCGGGGGAAAGTGACAGAGATTTTCCAAAAAAGCGTTGCATTACTGCGGTTTCTGAGTAATTTTGCTCGGATACGGCGAAAGCGCATTGCTCATTATTCTGACAGTCACAAACTCTTGTGGTTTTCGGACCTCACGGGCTTGGAGCCATGGGTGCGCTCACCGATTGTTTTCGATGACTCCAGGGATTACTCTTGCTGGCTCGAGATCTCTAAGCCCAGTCTTGATCCACCGCCACCCCTGCCAGCGGCTCTTTCGACGGATTTCGCAGCCGTGGGGTTAGATGACCCACGTGCCGAGCCGCACCTAGAGCCTCGTAGGGAATCTCAAGGGTCTTCAATCGCCTACAGACCTCTTGCCTTCGAGGCTGTTCTTCCACAATGGCAGAAGTACCTGGAAACTGCCTGGCGGCCTTGGGCGGAGAAACGACTCCGAGCAGAACGCGCCCAGGAGGCTTATGAGTGCGTCGACTTCATGCGCCGGAGGATTGAGGAGGCAGAAGAACACTACGAGTTAGTACTGGGCATCGGCTTATTGGCTTGGCGCGATCCACTCGGAGTTCTTGTTCAGCGACACTTGCTCACCGCCCCTGCCGAGATCGTTCTCGATCCCAGACGAGGCAAGCTGACGGTGTTACCAGCGGGCTCCTTCGAGGTCTTTAGGGTCGAGCTGGACATGCTGGACCCGCAGTACCAGCCACGGCTAAATCCAGAAAGTCTGGAATCACTACTTGAAGAACTGGATGTCCGAGCTTGGGATCGCCAGGCCGTTCACGCGATCTTATGCGAAATCGGCAACCGAATAAGCTCTCGGACCGTCATCGATGCAGCTGCGTTTTCTTGCCCCAAAATCGAGGACCAAACCCCGCGCATTGTCTACGCTCCTGCTTTGATTCTGCGTGAGCGTCGCCTGACCGCCTACGAAGATCTGGTGGGGCGATTCTTGCAGGCGGCGGAATCTGGGGAAGGTTTTCGTGTCACCGCGCCGTGGGTCAAGCTCGTCGCGGAGGGAAGTGAGGCCTCTGACAACCTTGTCCTTGCCGGCGAAGGGGCTGGGATTCAGCCCCAAGGGTCAGTCCGCAGGCTCTATTTCCCGTTGCCTACAAATGACGAACAACGCCGTATCGGAGAATCGCTCGAAAAGCAGCCCTGCGTGCTCGTGAAAGGCCCTCCCGGTACCGGTAAAAGTCACACGATTGTCAATTTGATCTGCCATCTGCTGGCGCGTGGCGAGCGCGTGCTCGTAACAGCTCACACGGCGAAAGCGCTTGAGGTGCTATTGGATCTGACCCCGCCCGAGATCTCCGCGCTCTGTGTCACGTTATTGGGGTCGACTTATGAAGATCGGAAGCGCTTGGAAGAGAGCGTGCGGCGCATTCTCCATTTTCACGATGTTTGGCCGGGGCCGGATTGGGCTAACCGAGAGCAGGAGCGCTTAGAGCGCCAGTTACATGAGTACGAAAATCGAGCCGCCCAGCTGGACCGACAACTGCGAGAGCTCCAGGAGTCGGAATTCCACACGCACTCGGTGGCCCCGGGCTATGAGGGTACGCCAGCGGAGATCGCTCGGCGGGTGAGGGACGAGCAATCCAGGTACGACTGGTTCCCGCCCTTCAGTCGCCTGGCAGGGCCATTCCCGTTAAGCGCCGAACAACTCGAAGAATTTGTTTTCTTACACGGTAGGTTCTCGGAAAGAAAGCAACAAGAGCTTAGCGTGGACTTGGGGCCGGACGATCTCCCCTCACCCGAAGAAATTTCAGCCTGGCTTGAGGAAATTCAACGAAATCGGGAGGCGCTCGGTGCGTGCGGAAAAGACGTTGCGAGGAGAATTGAATCCTTGAAGAGCTTCACGGATCAAGAGCTGGCGGCACTTGAAGCAGTCCTCATCAATTTTCAAAACAGGCTTGGCGAGGCAGTTACCGCTGTCGGGGAGCCGCTTGATGGCATCCTGCAAGACTTTCATGAGGGCCGCCTGAGTAGCTGGTTGGAGCTCGCAGAACGGGCGCGATCAACCCTCGCGCGGCTGTCTGACTACGCGGGCAAGGTTGGAGAAGCGCGCGTCGAAGTGCCGACGGACGTGCCTTTAGCCCAGCTATTGCACGATGCGCAAGAACGGCTGGCCCACTTACGGTCGGGTAAGTCCCGGGGATGGTGGTTTTTTGCTCCGCGAGCGATACGGGTAACGCAATACGTGGAGCGACACTGCTCGATCAACGGCCATGCCGTGAACGATGTTGTGCAGCTAGAACGCCTAGTAGCGTACCTGAAGTTTCGCGAAGGGCTCGAGCAGTTCCGGAAACTCTGGCCTTGGGCCTTACGTGTGCCGGATGAAAGTACCCCCTCCGAGCTATGCAAAAGGCTAGCTGCGCGGTTGGATGCCGTAAAGAGCCTTCTCGATGCCCTGAGCCAACTGGAGACAGTCCGCTGGACAAAGCTGTCCGAGTGGGAGCGGTCTCAGTTCACCGACAGCAAGTCCCGTACAAGTTGGTTGCAAGCCATTGGGGCCGAGCGGGCCCGGCGCCAGGTCGAGCTTATACAGGCTCGCTTCGAGTCCTTACGGCAAAAGCTCGAGCACTACATTCGCCGGCGGAAAGTACACCCGTGGGTTCGGCACTTGGCTGTCGCGGCAGCACAGCAAGATTGGGATGCGTGGCGGGCAGCTTGGGAAAACCTCACTGAATTAAAGCAAGAGCGGCAGAAGCTCGAGCGTTACCAGCGACTGAAAAGGCAGTTGGAAATGGCTCACCCGGGGTTAACATCGTGGCTGCAACAGACGGCGGGAGATCCGACTGCCACAGAACGGGTCCGGGAACTTGATCGAGCCTGGGATTGGGCCACCGCGTCGTTCTGGGTACAGTCCCATGTCAAAGTTGGGCAGTTCGAACAGCTTATCGAGGAACGCCACAGCGTGCAGAAGAAAATCGAGAAGGCTCTCGCGGACCTGGTTGCGCATCTAGCATGGACGGCTTTCATGCGGAGGCTGGATGACACAACGCGGCAGAGCCTGGTGGCCTGGACAAAAGCAGTCGCACGAATCGGCAAGGGCACGGGAGTCCACGCTTGGAAGCACCGGAGAAGCGCCCGGAAATACTTGACGCAATGTCTTCACGCCGTTCCGGTCTGGGTCATGCCTTTATACCGGGTTTGGGAAATGACGGAGTCACTGCCGGGTGTGTTCGACACGGTGATCGTCGACGAAGCTTCACAAGCTGGGCTGGAGGCGCTGGTCTTGCTCCTTCTGGCCAAGCGGATCGTCGTCGTAGGTGATGACAAGCAGAACAGCCCTGAAGGCGTTGGGATCGCCGAAGCGGATATAGAGCGTTTGGTTCGGGAACACCTCGGGGAGTTCAAGTTCTCTTCGGAATACCGACCTGAAAGCA
>JAUQPO010000200.1 GCA_030550335.1 Acidobacteriota bacterium | reverse complement strand
CTTCGCCGCGTGCGGTTCACTACGTCCCATCCCAGGGACTTCACGCGGGAGATCGTCGAGGTCATCGACAGCAATGAGCGCATTTGCGACCACGTGCACTTGCCCGTGCAGTCGGGCTCGACGCGGGTCCTGGAGCGCATGAAGCGCCTCTACACCCGGGAGGAGTACTTGGAGCGAATCAGCTGGTTGCGGAGCGCACGGCGCGAAATCGCATTGAGCACCGATATCATCGTGGGGTTCCCTGGGGAGACCGAAGAGGACTTCGAGCAGACGCTGTCGCTGCTCGAGGAGGTCCGCTACGACTCGGTCTTCAGCTTCAAATTCTCGCCTCGGCCCAATACGGAGGCCTTGCGTCTGGACGGACACTTGCCGGAGGAGGAGAAGGGACGTCGGCTCAGCATTTTGCAGGAGTTGCAGCGGTCGATTCAGCTGGAGCGCAACCGCAGACTCATTGGTAGCCGGCAGGAAGTACTAGTCGAGCGCTACAATGAAGCCACCGGACAGTGGGTCGGGCACAGCTCGCAGATGCGGACTGTGAACTTCACTCACCCAGCAGGGGCTGACGCCGATTTGCTGGGCCGCTACGTGTGGGTACGGATCGACCGGGCCGGGCCCAATTCGCTGGCTGGGGAGTTCGAAAGCATGGCCTGAACGGTAAGCGGGTGAACGGAGAGGAGGGAAAAGGGGTTCGAGCATGGAAATCGAAATGAAAATCCGGGGACTGATGATGGACCCGGTGACCAACATGCCCATAGTGATCCTGAAGGACGTCAACGGTAAGGCAATCTTGCCCATCTGGGTGGGCATTTACGAAGCGAACGCCATCGCCCTGGAGATCGAGAAAGTGACCACGCCCCGGCCGATGACACACGATCTGATCCGCACGCTCTTGTACAGCCTCGGGGCGAAAGTTAAAAAGGTGGTGGTCAGCGAGTTGAAGGGCGACACCTTCTACGCGGTGATCTGGTTGGAGAAGGACGGGAAGCTGATCTGCGTGGACAGCCGCCCCAGCGATGCTATGGCGCTAGCGCTCCGCCTGGATTGTCCTATTTATGTGGATGAGTCCGTGCTGGCTTCGTCCAAGATGGCCACGTCGGTGTCTGAAAAGGTCACCAACGAAGAATTGCGACGCTGGTTGGAGGACTTGAACGACGAGGACTTGGGCCGGTACAAGATGTAGCCTGCACTGAGGCTGTTACATCCGGGGCTCTCTGAAAACGCAGGATTGAAAATAGCGATCGCCGCCGGCAAGGCCATGGCTCACAGGCCTTCGCCGGCGGCGATTGTTTTTAGCTAAAGATCAGCGGCGCACAGGCGTAGTACGTCGAGGAGGCGGCGGCCAGCCGCTGACGTCTTCCTGGCTCGCCTCGAGAACCAGCCGGAATGGTTGCTTGGTGAACGAGACGGCTACCCCCTCGAATTGCAGCGCCGTCCCAGCGGGCGCCGGGTAGCGGAACGGTTGATCGAGGTTCAGCACTACTTCCCGGGTGGTTTTGTCGGAAAGGGCCAGGACCAGCGTCTTCGGCCGCTCAGGAGGATCCTGTGCGACCAGGTAGCCGCGCAGGCGCGGTAGCTTGGTCCCTTTGACCTGCGAGTTGAAGTACTCCTCGCCATTCTCCGCCGTCAACAACTCTTTCAGGTCCAGCCACAAGGCCAGCTGCGGGTTCTCCCGCCGAAGCTGCTCCTTCTTCTCCGCTTCGATCTGCTCCTTGGATTTGACTACGAATCCCTCAGGTGGGAAGGGCTGTTTGAGCGCCAGCTGGGCCATCTCCTGGAGGCCACTCTCGTCGCCGTGGTACTGGACGTAAATTTTTCTCAAATAGTCAGCCACTTGCTGGCGGGCCTGGTCCGGCATAGCGCCCTCACCGGTCAAGTGAGCCGCCCGGGCGAAATGAAAGAACGCTTCGGACTGCTTGGCCAGATCCCGCTGGGCTAGTATGACGGTGCCAAGCCAGTAAGAGACCTGCCCGTTGCGAGGGTTCCTGTGAAGGACCTCCCGGAAGTATTTCTCGGCCTCGGCGTGGTTCTTGCGGTTCATCGCCACCCAACCCAGGGTTGTATAAGCCACGACTTCCAGCGCTGACTTTTGTTTCTGCCAATCCTCGTCGGACAGGTTCTGGGGTTTGGGTAGCGTCTTTAGCTTGTCCAGCAGGGCATGGGCGCACTTCTGGCCCATCGACAGCCGATCAGGCGACGTATCCGCCATCGAGACCGTCAAGGACGTGATGTAATACAACCCCTGGATGTTTTCAGGGTTGATTTTCAGCAGCTGAACAGCCGCGTCCCACATCTCCTTGGCCCGGCCCAACTGCTGGTACACCTGCGTGTACAGTAGCCAGCGCTCTTCCTGGAAGTCCGTTTGCGGGTATTTCTGCTGCCAGGTGTTCAGAAGCTCCAGGCGCTTATTAGCGTCGGTGGCTTTAACGATGGCGTCGTAGAGCTCCCATTCGGCCCGATCTTTCCAGTTCTTTTGCTGTGGCTGTTGCCCGAGGACGGCTGGCGCGCACAAAAGCCCAGCCGCCACGCAAACGGTAGTGATCCGCGCGATGCATTTCGCCAACACGAGTGGCCTCCTCGAGTTGATGTTCCGTCATCTGCCCGTGCCAGCCTGCCCTAGGCCGCTCCGGACGGATTCCATCGCCGCAAGGCAAGTGGCTGTGAAACTTGCAACTGGGGAGTATAGCCGAATGCCACGGAGTTGCGCAAGTCGTTTCCGCCTCCCTGTGCCTTGGGCGGCCGGCCCGTGCTTACTGCCCGTCCATAACGTTAGATGGGCGGCTCTCGGGTCGGTTACGTTTACCGCGGAGGGGCTATGGTAGAATCCGCGCCATAGCCGATGCCGATGCGGGTGTTGGATCTAACGATCGTGGTGCTCTACTTGGTGCTGGTCACCTGGCTCGGGGCGCGTTTCCGCAAGCACCAAAGCTCGTTGCGGGATTACTTTTTGGGCGGCCGCAGGATTCCTTGGTGGGCCGTCGCCCTCTCGATCGTCAGCGCCGAGACCAGCACCCTGACGATCATCGGCACGCCCGCCCTGGCTTTCAGTGGAAACCTGGGCTTCCTCCAGGTAGTGCTCGGATATCTCGTAGCCAGGATCATCATTTCCGTGTTGTTTTTGCCTCACTACTTCCGGGGAGAGCTGTTGACCGCTTACCAATTGATGCAGGCGCGCTTTGGCGAGTCGATCCGGCGCCTGACGGCTGGCCTGTTCCTCGTGTTGCGTGCGCTAGCCGAAGGAGTGCGTGTGTTCGCCATTTCAATCGTGGTGGCTGTGGTTCTTGGCACTGGTGATCTGGCCTCCATCGCGCTCATCGTCGGCTTGACTGTTTTTTACACATTTGAGGGAGGGCTCGCGGCGGTCATCTGGACGGAAGTCGCCCAAATGTTCCTGTATATCGCCGGTGGGCTCGTGAGTTTCTTCTGGGTGGTGCATCTGGCGCCGGGAGGCTGGGCAGCCATCTGGGAGACCGCTAGCCAGGCTGGCAAGCTGGAAGTGTTCGACTTTTCTTGGGAATGGTCGCGCGAGTTCTTTTCCCGCCCTTATACTTTCTGGGCAGGTTTGCTGGGAGGAGCGTTTTTGACTACGGCGAGTCACGGTACCGAACAACTCATCGTGCAGCGCTTGCTCGCTGCACGCACTCTGACCGAAAGTCGCCTAGCGTTACTCAGTAGCTGGGTGGTGATTTGCTTCCAGTTCACGGTCTTCCTGCTGATCGGGGTGGTCCTGTACGTGCTTTACGATGCCTGGAACCTACCCCCTCCACAACCCATGGACCGGTTGTACCCGGAGTTCGTCTGGAACCACCTACCTACCGGCGTGGCCGGCCTGGTCATTGCCGCGGTGGTAGCAGCCGCTATGTCCAATTTGAGCGCTGCGCTCAACGCGTTGGCTTCAACCACGGTCGTCGATTTCCTGCAACCGTGGCTCACTCCGCGGAAAGACCACCGCCGCAGCGAGCCGGATTGGTTGTGGGTGAGCCGCTGGGTCACGCTCGCGTGGGGCATCCTGCTGTTCGGGATCGGCTGGCTGGCTCGCAAGTGGGGTTCAGTGTTGGAGGCAGGCCTATCCGTAGCGTCGGTGCTGTACGGTTCGCTACTGGGCGTGTTCCTGCTGGGAGTATTGACGCGGAATGTCGGCCCGCGAGCTGCTCGCGTCGCAATGATCGCTGGGTTTCTCACCATGACCTACGTGAAGTTCGCAACCCAAATCGCTTGGACGTGGTACGTGTTGATCGGAACGACTGTCACCTTCCTGTCAGGCTGGTTAGGGTCGCGTTGGATACGAGAAGTCCAACAGTGAGTCGGACGGTGCGAGCAGAGCTGAAGCGAGAGCTTGGCTTCTGGAGCGCGAGCTCGATTGTCGTGGGCACGATCATTGGTAGTGGCATCTTCCTGGTTCCGGCGAGCATGGTACGCAACGTAGGCTCGCCGGGCATGGTGCTGCTGGTGTGGGTTGTGGGTGGGTTGCTGTCGTTGGCGGGTGCGCTCGCTTACGCCGAGCTAGCTGCGGCGTTCCCGCGGGCAGGGGCCGAGTACGTCTACCTGCGCGAAGCTTATGGGCCACTCTGGGGATTCGCGTATAGCTGGATGATGACGTGGGTAGGCAAGAGCGGGGCGATTGCTACGCTCGCTACCGGCTTTACGTATTACCTGGCGACTTTCGTGCCCGCTCTTGATGATGTCGTGTACCGTCTCGATCTGCCGCTGGGGCCAGGCGGCGGGCCATTGGAGTGGACTTACGGACAACTCGTGGCTGCGGTGTTGATCCTGCTGGTGGGAGTGATCAACTACCTAGGGGTCCGTTTGGGTGCGCGAGTTCAGGTGGCTGTGACCGCAGCGAAGGTGGGCTCCATTGCGGCCATTGTGGCGGTGGGGTTGTTTTGGCCGGGCGGCAGCTGGGAGCACTTCCTGCGGCCTCTGCCCGCTTCTGGCGGCTTGGCAGGCTTCTTCGCTGCCTTGGTGGGCGCGTTGTGGGCGTATGATGGCTGGAACAACGTGGCGATGGTGGCTGCAGAAACCCATCAACCTGCGCGTGTGCTTCCGAAGGCTCTGGTCGGTGGCACGCTGCTGGTGGTGGCCATTTATTTGGCCGCGAATTTGGCGTACTTTTATGTGCTGCCCGCCGCTGAGGTAGCAGCGAGCGATCGGGTGGCAGCTACCATGATGGCGAAAATCCTGGGGCCGGTGGGCGCAGCGTTGGTGAGCGTTGCGGCGATGTTGTCGATGTTCGGCGCTTTGAACGGGAGCTTGTTGTCGGGGGCGAGAATTCCTTATGCGGCTGCTCGCGGTGGTGTGTTTTTCGAATTTGCCGCGGAGGTTCATCCACGTTTTTGCACCCCTGGCAACGCAATCCTGTTGCTGACTGTTTGGGCAGCACTGCTCGTGTTTACAGGGCGGTATGAGCAGCTGTTCACTTACGTGATCTTTGCCGAGTGGCTGTTTTATGGCATGGCTGCTGCTGGCGTGATTGTGCTGCGGCGCAAGCATCCCCAGCTGGATCGTCCGTTCGAAGTTCCGGGTTACCCGTGGGTGCCTTTGGTGTTTGTTTTGGTAACTGCTGTACTGGTAGGAACGACGCTAGTGCATTCGCCGAGGGAATCGATTTTGGGCTTGCTACTGACTTGTTTGGGGTTGCCGTTTTACGGGTTTTGGCGGTGGAGGTCGGCTCGGGGAGCGGGCAAGGATCGCACGTGGGCACCGGAGGGTTATCCAGACGTCTAGTACTGGGAGGCGCTGAACGCGACGGGGGTCTGTTCCGTTTCCGGAACAAATCGGCTAAAATCCCTTGCAGAGTCAACGGTCCTAGCGCCGGG
Organism: Acidobacteriota bacterium; assembly: GCA_030550335.1. GTDB lineage: Bacteria > Acidobacteriota > Terriglobia > Bryobacterales > Bryobacteraceae > JAUQPO01. The sequence goes on along the minus strand of JAUQPO010000200.1, from coordinate 859 downwards.
TGACCCCCAGTAAAATTCCGGATCATGTTCCAGCTCCGGAACCGCTAGGAGATCGGCAACGTCTCAACTTGAGGAGAGGACGATGGACGTCGCGAAGATTTTGGCCGAGTTGCGCCAGGAACGTGAGCAAATTGAGGAAGCCATTGTCAGTTTGGAGCGCTTGGCACGAGGGCGTGGTAAGCGTCGTGGTCGCCCGCCCGCATGGATGACCGAGGCCAAGAAGCGGCTCAAGGCGAAAGCGGCTGCAGCATCCTCGAAAGAAGCCTCCGCTTCTTGACGGGAGATGACAAGGGAGAGGGTCAAGGGGCAGGCGCGGCACGCGGCGCCCACACGGGCTCAGCTGGGCGACTAGTAGAGAAGCCAGCGTTGGCGCGAACGTGCCCAGGGGGCGGCTTGAGCGGCCAACCGATCGGCGACAAGGCGGGGGTCTTCGCCTTCGCGCAGCGACTGAATGACGCGAGCGTCGCCGAAGTGCCGCTCGCAGTTGTTCCAGCTGATGCGATCGGGATAGAGCCTCTGGATCGCAGAGGCAATTTCTAAGCCAAGCCGCGCGACCTGCACCACCTCACGGTCCAGCACAACGAAGCGAACCCCCTCAATCTCTTGGCCGGCGAAGACCGATCGGGTAGGTCGCAGCCGGACTGGGTAGGTACGGATGCCGGGTATGTGGCGCCGGTTAAGGTAGTCCGCAAGTTCTGATCCGTGGATCCAGTCGGCGCCAACTTGCAGGAAGGGGGCATCGGTGCCCCGGCCCACTGAGTAGTTGCGACTGGCTTCCAACAGGGCCACGGCGGGGTAAAGCAGTGCTGCCTCCAAGCTGCGTATATTCGGTGAGGGGTTAATCCAAACCAGACCGGTT
>JAUQPO010000199.1 GCA_030550335.1 Acidobacteriota bacterium | reverse complement strand
TCCAGGCTGCTATACACCCGACGCCAAACCTCGAACCGATCGCGGCTCTTGCTTGCCCTCCCGCGGTCCAGAATCCAGATCACGGTCGCCGAGTCGTGGGTGGCGCGCACGGTGACAGGGCCAGCCGCCCACCTTGGCGTCGCTGGCTGGATGAGCCAGGTAACAACGCCCGCCAGCAGACCGACGGCGACCAAGGCGAGCAAGACCTTCTTCAGATAAAATTTGCGCTCCATGAGTGCCGGAGCTCAGACTCCACGACCAGCCGAGCAGCCCTAAGGTTTTCCCGGTAGCATTCCAGCAACGGCCAGGCGACGGTGCTCCTTCAGGATGCAACGATCCATGACCACTAGCAGCCCGGCTTCCCGAGCGCGTGCCGCCGCTGCCTCATGGACAACTCCCTCTTGCAACCATACGGCTTTGGCGCCGATGCGAATAGCCTGTTCCACAATCTCGGGCACGAACTCAGCCCTCCGGAAGACATTCACTATGTCCACGGCAAACGGAATCGACTCCAGACTCGAGTACGCAGGCTCACCCAACACTTCCTTCTCGTTGGGATTGACCGGAACGATCCGGTAGCCCTGCCGTTGCAAATACTCAGCGACACCATAGCTCGGCCGGTATCTCTTGCTCGACAGACCGACGACCGCGATCGTCCGCGCCGACCGCAACAATTCCACTATTGCCGGATTCATGCTGACCTGGCTCCAGCGACTGGCGTCAAGCCGAGCAATTTACGGAACCGCTCGACCTCGGCCGGCGTCAGAAAACGGTATTGACCGGGCTTGAGCTTTCCCAAGCTGAGGAACCCGATACGGACCCGCCGCAACTTCTCCACCAGTCGGCCAAAGTGCAAAAACATCAGTCGGATCTGATTCTGCCGCGTTTCCGTGATCGTGACCTCGTACCAAGGATTCCGCGCTCGACGGACCAGGCGTAACTTCGCCGGCCCCGTCCGCCGACCGAACAATGGAACCCCACGCCGGAACTCCTCCTCTTGCTCCGGAGTAAGCAGCCCGTTGACCTTGACCAGATAAGTCCTTTCGATCTTCGTAGACGGCGAGATCAGGCGCGCAGCAAAATCACCGTCGTTGGTCATCAGCAGCAGCCCTTCACTGTGATAATCGAGGCGCCCGACCGGAAAGATCCGCTCCTTGATGTCCCGGACAAAGTCCATCACCGTGGGCCGGCCCAGCGGATCCCGCACCGTGGTCAGACAGTTTCTGGGCTTGTACAGCGCCAGGTAGACATAGCGAGAGGGGAGTTTGATCCGCCGCCCATCGACGCGAATGTCGTCTCGCTCCGGGTCGGCCTTAGTCCCCAGCCGCGTAACCACCTGCCCGTTCACGGTGACGCGCCCAGCCAGGATGTACTCCTCCGCCTTCCGACGGCTGGCAATGCCAGCGCGCGCCAAGATCTTTTGCAGACGTTCCTCAGCCATCGCCGGCACCCGTAGCTCCTACAGCCACGTCGTCCTCGTGGTCGCTGTCCAGTTGGCCCATTGTGTCCAGATCAGCTTCAGCCAACTCCTGCTCGCCGGCCGGTTCTCGATCCCTCACCCCGTCCGGTGAAGGGGTGCTAGCCACTTCCTCGGCTTCGCTGAGCGCCACTCGCGCCAGTTCCTCAAACTCTTTTAGGGTCGGGAGGTCAGCCAAGCTCTTCAGCCCAAACTGCTTCAGGAATTCCTTGGTCGTCTTGTACAAGATCGGCCGCCCCACCACCGGCTTGCGCCCAGCCGTGGTGATCAACTTCCGCTCAAGGAGCGTTTTCAGGACGCTCAGGCCCTGAACCCCTCTAATCTCCATGATTTCGGGAGCCGTAATCGGCTGTTTGTAGGCGATCACAGCCAGGGTTTCAAGAGCGGCCCGCGAGAGCTTCAGCGGAGGTTGAAGCCGCTTCACAAAATTGCGGATTTGCTCGTGCAACTCGGGCTTTGTCGCTACGGCATACCCTTCCGCCACCTCGCGGATGAAGATCCCGTGTTCAGGCTTCTGATACTCAACCACCAGCTCGTCGATGATCCGTTGTACCCGTTCAGCTTCGACTCCCAAAACGTCGGCGATCTGCCGCCCGCTGAGCGGTTCGTCGGTGATGTAGAGCACCGCTTCTACGATCGCCTTGAGCTGGACATCATCCATTTGCTGGCCCTGCCAGCTCAGCTGGACTGGTGTAGCCTCGGGACTGGGCTCCGAGGTCTCATCTCCCATGGCCACGTCGGCTGATTCGGGAAGGTCCAGAGTGTTCCGTTGGAGTGGATTTTCCTGGGTTTCTCCCTGTCTATGTGCCGCTAGCTCGGCTCGATCCTGCTTCATCGCGTCAGGTGTTCTAAGCGTAATCGAGAGTTCCAGGCGCCAGCTCCAAAGTGCCAGCCTGTAACGAATCGAAGGCCTTGCCCCGTTCCAGGTAAATTTCCCCGAAAACGTCCTTTTGGCTTACCCGCAACGCTTGCAACCGCACCAGCTCCAAGATCGCCAGGAACAAACAGATCATTGCCCTCCGGCTGGGCTGCAACAGCAAGAGCTCGCGCAACCGCAAGCGCTCGCGTTCCGGGCGCCGGGAGAGCTCCTGCCGCAACCACTGGATCATGCTACCGACACTGACCTCTTCCCGCTCGATTCCATAGGATGGGCGGTGCCTTGCGCGCTCTAAGACCTCCTGGAACGTTTTTACGAGATCGAACAGCGTCACCGAAAGCTCGGGCCCATCGAGCTCTCCGAGGAACTCCTGGATGCGCGGGCGCGTCCAGATGGCCTCCTCGATTTGGAGGCGTTCCTGGAGCATCTCCGCCGCCTGCTTGAACCGCTCGTATTCCAGCAACCGTTGAACGAGCTCTGCGCGAGGATCCTCTGGCTCTCCTTCCTCGACGAGTTCAGGGTCTCGCGGCAAAAGCATCCGCGACTTGATGTGAATCAGCGTCGCAGCCATATAGATAAATTCGGCGCCCAAATCGATATTGAGCTCCGCTGCCCGTTCCAGGTATTCGAGGTACTGGGCGGTGATCCGGGCGATCGGGATATCGTAAATGTCGATCTTTTGCTTACGGATCAGGTCGAGCAGCAGGTCCAAAGGCCCTTCGTACTGCTCCAGTCGAACATTCAGCGGCGAATCCACCTTACTCAAAGATACCATCAGAACCGGCTCAACCCAGGCAGGCTGAAAGAGGAACGTCGGCGGCGGTCTCGGTCGTGGGTGGACTCACAAACAAGCTTGAAGCGACGCAGAGCGGAGACTGTGCCCGGCAGCCAGCCACTGATCGACGGCGCGGGCTGCGTTCCGGCCCTCGCGGATCGCGTGCACAACCAGGGACTGGCCCCGTCGCATGTCTCCCGCCGCGAAAATTCCCGGGCGGGAGGTCATGTAGTTTTCGGTTTTCACGTTACCCCGCTGGTCGAGTTCCAGGCCGAGTTGCTCAATCAAACCGCTTCGCACCGGCCCGAGGAACCCCATAGCCAGCAGAACCAGCTCGACATCCAGCGTGAACTCGGTCCCAGGAACCGGTTGGAAGTCAGGCGGCGGGCCGACTTGAACTGCGTGCAGCTTCTGCACGTTGCCCGATTCGTCCCCAGAGAAAGCCACCGTGGCCACGGACCACAGGCGCACGCCTCCCTCTTCGTGGGACGATTCGGTACGCAACTGGTAAGGCCACATCGGCCACGGGGTGGTAGGCGAGCGTTGTTCTGGTGGCTTCGGCATGATTTCCAACTGGTACACCTGAACTGCCCCCTGGCGGATACAAGTTCCGAGGCAGTCGGCACCGGTATCCCCACCACCGATAATCGCCACGCGCTTGCCCGTCGCTAAGATCGGTTCCGGAAAACGCGTAGGGTCCGCCGCGAGATCACGATCGCCCGCCACTCGTTTGTTCTGCTGGGACAAGAAATCCATGGCAAAGTGAATGCCTTTGAGTTCCCTTCCGGGTACCCGCAAATCTCGGGGCTGCTCCGCTCCTCCAGCCAGTAAGATCACATCGAATTCGCGGAGCAAGTCCTCCACCGGAACGTTGTGGCCTACGAAAGCGCGAGTGTGAAACTCCACTCCCTCGGCAACGAGCTGCTCCACGCGTCGGTCGATCAGCCATTTTTCCAGCTTGAAGTCCGGGATTCCATACCGAAGCAGCCCACCGATCCGGTCGGCCTTCTCAAACACCGTCACTGCGTGACCTGCACGGGCCAACTGCTGCGCAGCCGCCAACCCCGCAGGTCCCGAGCCCACGATGGCGACACGCTTTCCCGTCCGACGAGTCGGAGGCTGCGGCTGGATCCAACCCTGGCGGAAAGCATGGTCGATGATCGCCCATTCGATCTGTTTGATCGCTACAGGTGGCTCGTTAATGCCCAGCACACAAGAAGCCTCGCAAGGCGCCGGGCAGACTCTGCCCGTGAATTCTGGGAAGTTATTCGTTTGGTGGAGCTTCTCGACCGCCTCCCGCCACCGGTCCCGGTACACCAGATCATTCCAGTCCGGTATGTAGTTGTTCAGGGGGCAGCCGCTGTGGCAAAAGGGCACGCCACAGTCCATGCACCGCGCCGCTTGAATCCTGACCTTCTCGACCGGCCAGTCCTGGTAAATGATGTTGAAGTCCTTGACGCGTTCAGCGACTGGCCGTCGCGGTGCCGTCTCGCGCGGATACTCTAGAAAGCCTGTGACTTTACCCATGGATGATCCGCAACACCTCCAGTGGGGTCTTTTCAGGCAACGCAGGCAATTCTGCGTCTTGCTCCTCCAGCCTGGGTACACCTAGTACGCGCTTGTAGTCGTGCGGGAAGATCTTGACGAATCGTGGCAACATTTCGTCCCAATGATCCAGCACCACCCGAGCGCGTCGGCTGCCGGTGTATTGCCAATGACGCTCGATCAACTTACGCAAGGCGGCGATGTCATAAGGTGAGCGTACCGGTTCCAGGTCTACCATCGCCCGGTTGCAGTACATTGAGCGAAATTCACCACTCTCATCCAGCACGAACGCGATGCCCCCCGACATTCCCGCGGCGAAATTGCGACCCGTGCGTCCCAGAACCACCACCAGTCCTTTCGTCATGTACTCGCAACCGTGATCGCCCACTCCCTCGACCACGGCGATTGCGCCCGAGTTCCGCACGCAGAACCGTTCGCCCGCCACGCCGTTGAAGTAGGCCTCACCGCTGGTCGCTCCGTAGAGCGCCACGTTGCCGATCAGCACGTTCTCTTCCGGAGCGAACCTGGAATTGCGGGGCGGCCGAACGATCAACTTGCCACCGGACAAGCCCTTACCAATGTAATCGTTCGCATCTCCTTCCAAAATCAGCGTCACGCCCGGCGCCAAGAAAGCCCCGAAGCTCTGCCCCGCCGAGCCCGTGAAGTGGATCCGGATGGTGTCCTCGGGCAAACCCCGGGAGCCGTAACGGCGCGCAATCTCGCCGCTGAGCATCGTGCCAACCGCCCGGTCCACGTTGCGGATGGGCAAGGAAAGTTCGACCGGCACCTGTTGTTCCAACGCATCCCGGCACAGCTCGATCAAGCGGTGGTCCAGCACACCATCTAACATAGGCCGCTGACCCACCGTGCACCGGCGCCCCGAAGTCTGAACTTCCTGGGGCTCATGCAACAACCAGGAAAAGTCCAGCGAACGAGCTTTCCAATGATGGCGCAGATCTTTGACCTCCAGCATGTCGACTCGCCCCACCATCTCTTCCACCGTGCGGAAGCCCATCTGCGCCATGTAGTGCCGCAACTCCTCGGCCACGAAGAACAAGTAGTTGATGAGGTGCTCCGGCTGGCCTGCGAATTTCTTTCGGAGCCTCGGGTCTTGCGTAGCAATCCCCACCGGGCACGTGTTCAAGTGGCACTTGCGCATCATGACGCACCCGAGGCTGATCAAAGCCCCCGTAGAAAATCCGAACTCCTCGGCCCCTAGCAAAGCCGCAATCGCCACGTCCCGACCCGTCAAAAGCTTGCCGTCAACCTGAACGATAATCCGGTCGCGAAGCCCGTTCTTGATCAACACCTGCTGGGTTTCAGCCAGGCCGAGCTCCCAGGGGATTCCCGCATGACGAATCGAAGTAATTGGCGAAGCGCCCGTACCTCCGCTGTCGCCACTAATCAGCACGACGTCAGCGCCCGCTTTGGCTACCCCAGCCGCCACTATCCCCACCCCCACCGCTGAGACCAGCTTCACCGACACGCGAGCTTTCGGATTGGCGTTCTTCAAGTCGAAAATCAACTGCGCCAGATCCTCGATGGAGTAAATGTCATGATGGGGCGGCGGCGAAATCAGCCCGACGCCGGGAATCGAATGGCGAAGCCGTGCGATGACTTCGTCGACCTTGTGCCCAGGTAACTGACCTCCCTCACCCGGCTTTGCTCCCTGCGCGATCTTGATCTGAAGCTCGTCCGCGTTCACCAGATAGTTGATCGTGACCCCGAAGCGGCCCGACGCGACTTGCTTGATAGCGCTTCGACGCTCGTCTCCGAACCGCTCCTCGTCCTCACCTCCCTCACCGGTGTTCGACTTAGCCCCGATCCGGTTCATGGCGATCGCCAGTGTCTCGTGGGCTTCTTTGCTGATCGACCCGAACGACATTGCCCCGGTGCAAAAGCGCCGAACGATCGAGGTTGCGGGCTCGACTTCCTCAAGCGGGATGGGCCGCTCCAAGGTCTTGAACCGCAGCAGGCCCCGCAGCGTATAAAGCTTCTCGTTCTGTTCGTTGATGG
>JAUQPO010000198.1 GCA_030550335.1 Acidobacteriota bacterium | reverse complement strand
AAGAAGAGTCGGAGCTAACGATGTGCACTGACGTGGATCGGAACGATAAGTCGCGGGTCTGCGTGCCGGGGTCAGTCCGGGTGATCGGTCGGCGTTTGATCGAGGCTTACGCTGGCGTGTTCCACACGGTGGATCACGTGGAAGGGATACTGGCGGACGGTTTCGACGCATTGGATGCGTTCCTAACCCACATGTGGTCGGTAACGATGATCGGCGCGCCAAAGAAAGCGGCAGCGATGGCCATCGAGCAGCTGGAGAAATCTCCGCGGCGGTGGTATGGCGGCGCTGTGGGGTTGATCGCACTGAACGGGGACATCAATACCGGGATTTGCATCCGCACGGTGCACTTGCATGATGGGATAGCCGAGTACGGTGCCGGGGCGACGTTGCTTTACGACTCAGACCCGGCCGCGGAGGAGCGGGAGACCCGAATGAAGGCTACAGGGTTCTTCCGGGCAATTCGCGGCGAGCTGGAGCAGCCTGCCCAAGCGGATGTCCCTTCGGATCGACCAGGACAAGGCGTGAAAATCTTGCTCGTCGACAATGCAGACTGCTTTATTCACACGCTATCGAACTATGTGCGGCAGACTGGTGCGCAAGTAGTGACCTACCGGGCGGGCTTCCCGCTCGATCTCATCCTGGAGCTACAGCCTGACCTGGTGTTGATTTCGCCGGGGCCGGGGCGGCCTGAGGATTTCGGCGTACCCCGGCTGGTGCGCTTCTTGGCGGAGCATCGGATTCCGGCGTTTGGGGTATGCCTAGGGCTGCAGGGCATGGTCGAGGCTTTTGGTGGGAAGCTGGGGGTATTGGATTATCCGATGCACGGGAAGCCGTCGTGGGTCCGACACGACGGCAAAGGTGTGTTCGAAGGCCTTCCGGAAAGGTTTCAGGTGGGTCGCTATCACTCGTTATACGCCCTCAAGGAATACCTACCGGATTGCTTGGAGGTCACGGCAGAATCTGACGATGGCGTGATCATGGGCATTCGACACCGCACGCTACCGTTGGAGGCGGTCCAGTTCCACCCGGAGTCAATTCTTACTTTGGAAGGCCAGTGCGGGTTGAAGCTGATGTTCAATGTAGTGCGGCTGTACGCGCGCAGAAGCATGTCGGAGGAAAGCGCGGCCAGAGGGCACGGCCGGTGCTAGTACGGTCCAAGCTTGGCGTTGCGAAACGGAGCCTCCATACTGGGAGTCAACAAGCTTAGTGACTGGTATGGAGTGTAGCGATGGCGGATCTGATTTTCGTGCTGTTCCTGCTCATCTGTTTGTGGCTAGGCTTGTACCTGAGTGGGGATGACGAAGGGGGCAAGCGGGCCCGGCAGTTCGCTTGATGCGTCCGGTGCTGATCGCTGGCGGTGGCCTTGCGGGGCATGCCTGTGCGCTGCGGCTGATCGAGGCGGGGTTCGAGGTTGAGCTCTTCGAGTTGCGGCCGTTTTTTGGTGGGCGCGCTTGCTCCTACCGGCTGCCCGGTTATGGGGGTAGTGAGATAGACAACGGGCAGCATGTTCTGCTCGCGTGCTGCACGGCGCTGTTGGATTTTTACCGCCGGTTAGGGGTTGAGCATTGGATCCGGTTCCATGACTCGTATTATTTCCTTGAGCCAGGCGGGCGGCTCTCGGAGCTGCGGCCGCGCAAATGGGCGGGGCCGGCGGCTCTGATGGCTGGTTTTCTCGCTCTCCCGATCTTCGATTTCCGCGACAAATGGGCCATCGTGAGGGGTTTGGCTGCCGTGCGGCGCCAGGCGGGCGACCACCGACTGGACGCGCTGAGCATGGAACAGTGGCTAGAGCGGCACGCGCAGCCACCAAGGGCTGTCGAACGCTTTTGGCGGCTCATTTTGCTCAGTGCTGCAAACGAAGAGCTCGACCGACTGTCGGCGTACCACGGGGTGAGGCTGATCTGGCTGGCGTTTTATGGAGCACCGGGGGCCTATCGCTTAGGAATTCCGCAGGTGCCACTCGGGAGCTTCTTTGCGGAGGCATTGTGGAACCGCTACGGGCGATTGCGTCGACACGTTGGCCAGCCTGTCGATAAAGTGCTCATCAATGGCGGCCGTTTCCATGGTTTCGAGGTCGATCGCCGGGTGGTGGAAGGGAGCGCTGGCGTGCTGGCTGTCCCTTATCACCGCTTAGCTGGTCTGGTCCCTCAACTTGAGGCCGACTTCTCCGAGTGGAGCTGTTCGCCCATTACCAACGTGCACTTGTGGTTCGACCGGCCAGTGACCGAGTTACCGTTCGCCGCATTGCTAGGGCGGACGATCCAGTGGTTCTTCGCCGAGCGCGGCGGCAGTTATCTCAAGGTCGTCATCAGTGCCTCGCGGCAATGGAGGACCTGGAACCGAGAGCAAATCATCCAGCATACCCTGGAGGAGCTCAAAGAGTATCTGCCGGCCGTGGGTTCGACCACGGTGGCCCAGGCACATGTGGTCAAAGAGTTATGTGCGACGTTTTCGCCGATGCCCAACTTAGAGGCGCGGAGGCCCGGACCGGTGACGGCGATTCCGGGTTTGTTCCTGGGGGGTGACTGGACGGCGACGGGTTGGGTAGCGACCATGGAAGGGGCGGTGCGGAGCGGCTACCAGGCGGCGGAAGCCGTGATCCGCTGGCTTCGGGCGGATCGCGGTGGCTGACAGCTGGGCGTGGGAGTGCTCCGACTTTGGCGAGTTCCACCGATCATCGTGCGAGTCCTTCGATGACGATCTCCACCCGCCGATTCTTACGCCGGCCCTCCGGGGTGGTGTTTGGGGCGATGGGCCGGGTTTCGCCAAAGCCTCGCGTAGTCATCAGCGCCGGCGAAACTCCCGCAGCCACCAAGTAATCCCGGACGACCTGCGCTCGTTCGAGAGAGAGTTTTAAATTCCGCTCGGGGCGGCCAGTACTGTCGGTGTGGCCCTCGATACTGAGCCGGTACTCGGGCGCTACCAGCAGGATGCCCGCGATTCGGCTGAGGATCTCGCGCGCTTCCGGGCGTAAGGTAGCTCTGCCCGTGTCGAACAGGATGTCAGGCAAGTCAATAATCAGTCCCCTGGCTGTTTCGCGCGTAGTGGCGATATGCTGCAATGCACCCTGAAGACGGGCAAAAAGCTCGGCTGCCTCGTTCTTGGCCGCCCGTGCCTCCTGTTGGGCCTTGGCCAGCTCGCGCGCCAGCCGGTCGGCTTCCTGATTGGCTTGGAGCAGCTGAGTTTGGACATGCTGAAGTTGTTCTTCGATCTTTTTGAGCCGCTCCTCGGCCACATCCGCACGATTTCGAGCCCGTGCCAGGTCGCTCTCGAGGACGGCCACACGTTTTTGGAGGTCAGCGATTTGCTGCGAAGTGCTACGCCGTTCCGAGGCTAGCTGGACAGCCTCCTTATTGCGCACAGCCATGTTGAGTGCAGCAACCGCCAGGCGTATGGTTCGCCGAGCTAGAAACTGCAGCTGGGCGGGATCAACCCGTTCCGCCAAAGCCTTCTGCGTGGCCACCAGCGCCTCATGGGCGAGTTGGAGCTGCTGGGCTGCATACTTGGCCGCCTCGGCGCGCTCGGCCAGGCGGACGGCTACGATGGCCTGGAAACGGCTGGTGTCGAGTCTTGGGGGAAGTTCGGCTAAGGGATCCAAGCGAGTCCGTTCGGTCGGGTAGGCGGCTTGAAAGTCACCGAATTCGAAGGGAATCCCTACGACTCCTTTCGGCAAAGGAATGGTTGCCGCCGGTGAGGAAAAGGCAACGATCAACTCACTGGGGCGATCCACCAGGAAGTGGGGCTCGGCCGTTATGACCATCGCTAACGCATTCAGCGGAACGGTGGCTTCGAGTCGAGCCGAACCCTTGTGCGGCAGTAGCTCACCGAGGTTGAACACGAATCCTTCTGGGGAGATGGCCCACGCTACATAGGTGTTGATTTCTCCGCCGAAGTCGATCGCTGGCCGCGCCTGGTTCAATTGGAGCTGGATGCGGCTGACGGGAACGCCAAAATCCACTCGGAGCTCGGCCCGGAGCGCTGGATGTCGCTCGGTGGACTGAAGGCGGAGTTTGACGCCTTTGCCAGGGGTTCCAGCTAGAGCGAGCAAGTTCATGGGGGCTGCTGCCACAGCGATCGGCGCGAGTAGGAGTAGCATGGCTGCGTGTGCAGCTACCCGGAATTGCAACTCTGGCCTCCTGAAATTTTGCCAACGCCGGTCGTCTATGCCCTGACTGCCGTTAGAAGACCAAACGCGACGTTTTGCCCGCAGCCTCACAGCGACTATTGTGGCATTTCTCGATTGGCTCACTCGTAGGCGAGGCGTCGGGCTGCTCCTGTGGAGCGAATCTGGTGCATCGGGCGCGCGCTTCGGAAGCAAGGCTGAACTGAGTCGGTGGCTTCGCGGCAAGTGGTGGCGGTCGTGGAGAGCGTGTGGGAACATGGGTCTTTGAACCCGATGGTCTTGAGGAGTGCCCTAGCGAGTCCAGCTGGAACGATGATGTTCGGCTGACGCCGGTCATGGGCCGAGCAGGGCGCGGGTGAGTCCTAGGATGCGCACATCATGGGCGAGAGTTCGCGGCGCAGCGCGTCTTTGCAGCGTGTTGCTGTTGAGCAGCTTGATGAGGGTTGGAGCTGCTGTGCCCACGGCGGCTTGGGAGCGCTACCAGCGGGCGCAGTTCGAGCAGGCACTCCAGGCTCTGGGCTCTCACAAGGAATTGTGGGACGCTGCATCTTGGGCGCTTGCTGGCCGTTGCTGGTACGGGTTGGGGGACTTCGTGAAGGCCACCGAGGCATTGGAGAAAGCCGTCCAGCTGGCACCCAACGAGGCTGAATATTGGCATTGGCTCGGGCGAGCGTGGGGCAGACGGGCGGAGCGCTCTTCCTTTGCCACGGCGCCCCTATACGCAGGCCGATGTCGCCGGGCTTTCGAGCGTGCCCGGGAGCTGGACCCACGGAATCTGGAAATCCTGAGTGACCTTTTCTCCTACTACCTCGAAGCTCCGTCGTTCCTCGGCGGGGGCCTGATGAGGGCTCGCCGTATTGCGGAGGAAATCCGGCAGATCAACGAGGCGGAATTCTGGTGGGCACAGGCGAAACTAGCAGAGAAGCAGCGCGACTGGAAAGCAGCCGAACAAGCTTACCGGCGGGCGATTGAGCTTTCGCCGGAGCAGGTAGGCCGGCTACTCGATCTGGCTGCGTTTTTGGCTCGGGTAGGCCGGTGGGACGAAAGCGAGGTCTGGTTTGAACGGGCAGAAAAGCTGGCGCCCGGAGAACCTAAGGTGTGGTTTCGCAAAGCCGAGTGCTGGGTGCTGGCGGGACGCAAACTGGCGGAGGCACGGCAACTGTTGAAACGGTACCTAGCGGCGGAGCTGACCCCCGCGGATCCGCCACGTTGGGAGGCCGAGCGGTTGTTGCGTCGCTTAGACCGGTAAGGGAACCAGAGGATGCTCGTTGGCGAAGCCCTCCGATTCAGCTGGGAAGCCCTACAGGCCAACCGCCTGAGAACCGCATTGACGGCTCTGGGACTGGTCATCGGCAACGCTTCGGTGATCCTGGTAGTAACCATCTCTGTCACCAGCCGGGAGTACATACTCGACCAGATCCGTGGCATCGGTTCCAACATCATCTACGCTTACTACGAGGCCGGAAGTAAAGCGGGCGCGGAGGTTGAAGCCGACTACATCAAGCTCGCGGACGTGGAAGCGGTCAGGCGAAACTTGCAGGGTCGCATCGTGGCAGCGACCGGAGTCATGACCGTCTACGACCGGATGATGGTTCAGGGCCGCGAGCGGGATATTAAGGTGATTGGCTCGGACGAGCATTACGCCGCGGTGCGGAATCTTGTGCTGGTGGCGGGCCGTTCGCTTGACAAGCTCGATGTGGACAATCGGCAGCGGGTAGCGTTGTTGACTGTGCCCTTGGCCCAGCAGTTGTATGGCTTCCCTGCTGCCGCCATCGGTCAACGGTTGAAAATCCACGGGCTGGAGTTCACCGTAATCGGTGTGTTTCGGGAGAGGACCGAAAGCTTTGGGCTTTCCGAGCTGTCGCGCGAAACTGTTCTGATCCCCATTAGCGTGATCCGATACTTCAGCCCAGTCGAGCGGATCGACCCGATGTACGTGCAGGCGCGACAAGCAAGCGAGGTTGAGTCGCTGACGCTGGCTGTGCGCTCACTTTTAGAAAGCCGTCATCGGCCAGGCGCCCGGTACGTGGTGGAGAATCTTCGTGCAATTCTTGAGGCGGCAAACCGGATCGCCCTAGTGCTGACGCTGGTGCTGGTGATGATCTCAGCGATTTCGTTAGTGATTTCGGGGATAGGGATCATGAACATCATGCTCGTGACAGTCACCGAGCGCACGCGGGAAATCGGTATACGGATGTCCGTCGGCGCCCGGCGCCGCGACATTCTTCAGCAATTTCTGTTGGAGGCGGTCTTGATCAGTACTGTGGGTGGCATGTTGGGCATACTGGTTGGAGTCGCGATCCCTTGGTTGGCGAGCCGGGCCATTGAGGGCCTGCGCATACCGATCCCTGTGGTGGGGGTTGTGATCGCTTTCGGTACGTCGTTTGCGGTGGGATTGATCTTCGGGTTGCTCCCGGCAAATCGTGCCGCTCGTCTGAACCCGGCCGAAGCGTTGCGCTACGAGTAAGTCACCCAGCAAACAGAGGGAGGAGCTGTGAAGGAAAGAGCGTTGTGTCGACTGGGTGTTATGGTCCTGTGCTGGAGCCTGGTCCCGGTCGTCTCGGGGCAGGTCCAGCGTATGAGCTTGCGGGAGT
>JAUQPO010000197.1 GCA_030550335.1 Acidobacteriota bacterium | reverse complement strand
CGAACAACGTGTAGATGACGAACTTGATCGCCGAATAGACGCGCCGCTCTGCTCCCCAGATGGCGATGATGAAATACATAGGCACCAGCACGAGATCCCAGAACACGAAGAACAGGAACAAATCGAGCGCCATGAACACACCCAGCATGGCGAACTGCTGGAGCAAGAACATGGCGTAGTATTCCTTGATCCGGTGCTGGATGGCACTCCAACTAGAAAGGATCGCCAGGAATCCCAGCAGGGCCGTCATCACCACCAGCAGCAAGCTAAAGCCGTCGATCCCCAGGTGATAAGAGGCACCGATGGAAGGGATCCATTGGACCTTTTCCACGAACTGGAAGTCCCCAGCCGGGTCGTAGAGGAACACGAGCGGCAGCGTTACAAGGAAGCCGATGAAAGCGGCGATATTGGCCCAGAGCTTGATCGCCCTCTCTTTCGACGCTGGGATCAGCAACAGGACAAGCAGGCCGGCTAGCGGCGTCCACAAGACAATGGACAGGAGGTGCTCCATTGGGGTTCAGGCTTGCGAAGACCGTTATCTTAGCCGAATCTGTGCGACAGGGGCAATCCAGCGCTGGGGGAATACAGCCAGCCAACACTCGGTCAGCCTTCCACAAGGCGGTACAATAACTGCTCAAGACACGCGGGCCCGGAGCCAACTCAAACTCCCCTGCAGCCCGAGTCCCTCACACTGCAGCGGATTGCCCGGCCCAATTGGCGGATACATTGGCAGAGGCGAGGATGAAGACCATTGTTGTCATCGGAGCAGGCAACATCGGCGGTTCTCTGATCGCTGGCATCTTGAAAAGCGGCATCGCAGATCGCGAACATGTCATCGCTTGCGAGACCGCAGCAGAGCGAGCCGAGCAGATCCGTCAACAGTACGGCATTCGCGTAATCGAGCGGGATGCGAGGACGGTCGTCCCGGAAGCTGACGCGATCATTGTTGCCGTCAAGCCACAGACTGTGCCTCACGTGCTGAAAGAGATTCGTGAGGTCTTACGGGCGGATCAGGTATTGATCTCCGTGGCCGCGGCAGTCCCCATTCGGCTGATCGAGAAGGTGGTGGGCCGCCAGGTCCCGGTTTTCCGCGCCATGCCCAATATCCCGGTCATGGTGGACGAGGGTGCGACCGGATTAGCCTGGAACAATCATGCCAGCCCGGAGCAACGTGCGTTCGTTGAACGCATCTTTAGGTCTGTAGGGGTCGTCTGCGCAGTTAATGAAGAGCTCATGGACGCAGTCACTGGATTGTCTGGCAGCGGGCCGGCTTACATCTATATGGTCATCGAGGCCTTGATCGCTGGGGGTCTCAAGGTCGGCTTACCCCACGACATCGCCACGAGGCTGGCTGAGCAAACCGTGTTGGGAGCTGCGAAGCTGGTACGGGAAACCATGCTGCACCCGGCTATCCTCAAAGACCGGGTGATCACTCCCGGAGGCGTCACCATCGCGGCGATTCACGAGCTGGAGCGACACGGCTTGCGCGCCATGCTGATTTCTGCTGTTGAAACTGCGACGCGACGATCTCAGCAGTTAACCCAATCGCTGATGGAGAAATTCGATTGTCCGGAACAGTGACGCAGAAGAGCGCTCTCGAAGAAATTCGAATCCCTATCCCTTTCGATCGGATTGTGCCGGAGGAGGTCCAACCGGCCATCCAGCGACTCATCCAGTTGGCGCAGGCCCGCATGCGGGAATTAAGCTCGTCGGACACCCCGCGGCGGTTCGACACGCTGATGGTAGGTTTGGACCAGTTCACCGAGGAGCTGGACTACGCAGCGGGTCTGGTACGGCATTTAGAGTCGGTGGCCACCACTGCCGAGCTCCGAGAGGCTCACAACGCCATCCAACCGTTGCTCAGCGCATTCTACAGCAGCATCCCGCTGGACGAGGAGCTTTGGGCCGCCCTCAAAGAATACGCGGAAACGGAAGAGGCCAAGCAACTGACTGGCCTTCGGCGCCGCTTCCTGGTTCGCACGCTGGATGAATTCAAGAGGCACGGTGCGGAGCTCGGACCGCAGGGCAAGAAGCGCCTGCAGGAAATTGAAGTCGAGCTGGCCAACTTGACCACTCGCTTCGCCCAGAACACCCTCGACGCGACTAACGCGTTCGAGCTCATTCTGGAAGACGAACGGCAACTGGCCGGGCTTCCGGAAAGCCTGCGGGAGGCTGCTCGGGAGAGCGCCGCCTCGGTGGGCAAGCGAGGCTGGCGGTTTACGCTGCAAGCTCCCAGCTATCACGCCGTGATGACGTATCTGGACGATGCACGCATCCGGGAGCACGTCTACCGCGCCTACCACCGACGGGGGGCTGCCGACCCGTGGAACAACCGACCGCTGATTGACCGGATCCTGGAACTCCGCCGGGAAAAAGCCCGCCTGCTGGGCTATGCCGACTTCGCCTCCTTCGTGCTGGCTGACCGGATGGCCGCCACTCCAGAACGCGTTGAGGCTTTCCTGGAGGACCTCCGCCAGAAAACCGAGCCGTTCTTCCGCACGGAACATCAAGAGCTGCAGGAGTTTCGACAGGAATTGGAGGGCGCCGACGCGCCACCCTTACAACCCTGGGACCTGGCCTACTACGCAGAGAAACTACGCCAAGCGAAGTTCAAATTCACCCAGGAAGACTTGCGCCCCTATTTCCCTGCTAGGGCAGTGATTGCTGGCTTGTTCCGCCTGGCCGAGCGTCTTTTCGGCCTCCGGATTGTCCCCGCTGGCCCGGTGCCAGTGTGGGATCCGTCGGTCGAGTATTACGCCGTCCTCGACGAAGACGGGACGTTACTCGGAACGTTCTATGCAGACTGGTTCCCGCGACATAACAAACGGCCAGGAGCCTGGATGGAAGCTCTGGTCTACGGGATCTTGGACGATCACCGCGTCCCTTCGCGGCCCCACGTGGGCGTGATTTGTGGCAACCTGAATCCACCCACCCAGTCCAAACCCGCATTGCTGACTCACGATGACGTCCAAACCATCTTTCATGAATTCGGTCATCTGCTGCACCACATCTGCTCGCGCGTTCCTATCCGCTCGCTGGCCGGCACCAATGTCGCCTGGGACTTTGTAGAGCTCCCGTCGCAGATCATGGAGAACTGGTGCTGGGAACGGCAATCTTTAGACTTGTTCGCGCGCCACTGGCAAACCGGGGAGCCGATTCCCGAAGAGCTGCTCCAGCAACTCCAGCGCTCCCGCACATTCCGTGCAGCCACCGCACAAATGCGCCAGTTGGGCTTCGCAGCCCTAGACTTACAGTTGCATCGCGACTACGACCCAAAACGCCACGGAGATGTGGTCCAATTTGCGCGCAGGATCCTGGAGCAGTACTCACCGGTTCCCCTGCCGGAGGATCACGCTATGATCTGCGCGTTCTCACACCTGTTCGCCGACCCCGTCGGCTACGCCGCCGGCTACTACTCGTACAAGTGGGCCGAGGTGCTGGAAGCTGACGCCTTCAGCCGCTTCCGCCAGGCAGGGGTACTGGACGCACGCACCGGCAGGCAATTCCGCGAGCTCATCCTTGCTCGGGGTAACAGCGCTGAGCCGATTGAGCTGTTCCGATCGTTTATGGGACGCGATCCGAACCCGCAAGCGCTCCTCGAACGCCTGGGCTTGGTGTCTCGAAACAACGGACCTGAGTCACCGTAGATGCCGCATCCGTAAGTTCCGGTAGCGGACGACGCTGCCGGGGTCGTGCTGCTGCAAGGCCAGGTAACCCTTGCGGTAGGTGTTCTTCTCGTCGACGTAATCCACCACGACCTTATCGTTCACCTTGATGACGATGTGGTTACCCTTGGCGATGATGTGCTGTGTGAACCAGGTATTTGGTGGCACCAGTTGCTCCTTTATGTCCACGAACCCGTACAGGCTCCCCGTACGCCGCCAGTCCTTGTGGGTGCTGTTGACCTGAGCTTCGTAGCCCTTTGGCCATCCAGGGCCGAACTCGGCACGGAAGTACATCCCCGAATTGCCACCGTCGTTGATCATCACCTCGGCGACGAATTCGCAATCCTCGCAGATTTCCTTCATGTAGAACAGGTGACTGCGCTGGCCTCGCCCGACGATACAGCCATCTTCCACCGTCCAACTCTCAGGGTTTTCGTTGGCTTTCCAACCGTCGAGCGTCTTACCGTCAAACATCACGATCCAGCCGTCCTGGGAAAATGCCGGCCAGGCGCACAAAGCTACGACTGTTCCGATCAGCAACCACCGCTTCATCGTGAGCCTCCTGGGTGCTAGTGTAATTCATCACTGTAGAGAATCCGCCCCCAGAGGTTAAATCGCTAAGCCCGCAGTCGAAGCTCCACAGCACGGCAAGGCCCGCCTCCAGAATGCGACAATCAAACTCTCAGCAGGGCGAAAAACCAAGGAGGAGGCCATGAGAGCTCGCATCGCTTGGCTAGCAGTGCTGCTAGCGTCGATTTTGAGCGCCTGGGGGCAGCAAACTCCGGAAAGCAAACTTCGGGTGCTCATCATTACTGGCGAGAACAACCACGACTGGCGAGGGACCACACCCATCCTGCGCCAGATCCTCGAAGAGACCGGTCGCTTCGAGGTTCGGGTGACCGAGGAGTTTCGAGGGGCTACGGAACAGACTCTGGCACCATACGATGCGGTGGTTCTGAATTACTACGAACGCAGAAGACCTGAGCTGTGGTGGGGAAGCCAGACCGAGCAGGCCCTGGTGAGTTGGCTACGGCGCGGCAAGGGGCTCGTTGTTTACCACTTCTCGGTAGCGGCCTTCGACGGCTGGGATGAATACGAGAAGATCTGCGCAGGCAATTGGCGTCCGAATCAGGGACATCACTCGCCCGCTCACGACTTCACCGTGGAGATCAAAGATCCGGACCATCCGGTCACGCAAGGCCTCAAACTTTCGTTTCCGGTGAGCAAGGATGAACTCTACGCCAACCTGAAGTGGCAACCCGAGGGCAGTTATCACATACTGGCCGTGGCCTGGGACGATCATTCGCTCTATCAGAATCCGCGGCAGCCCACGCCCGGACCCGGCCGGTATCAGCCAATCCTGTGGACCGTACGCTATGGAGCCGGTCGAGTCTTTGTCACTGTACTCGGACATGCCCCGGAGAATCTTTCCAACCCAGGCTTCCGCGTAACGTTCGCCCGGGGCACTGAGTGGGCCGCGACCGGAAAGGTTACGCTGCCCGTTCCTCCCGAAATGGCACGATAAGAGCTGGGTCCGACCCTCAGGCAACGAGCATCAGACGCACGTCCATCACGTTGGTCCGCGTCGGCCCGGTCCTGATCAGGTCGTTGAGCTTGTCGAAAAAGTGGTAGGAGTCGTTGCGCTGGAGGAATTCTTCCGGATCAAGGCCGAGTTGCCGAGCGCGAGCTACAGTGGACCCGTCAGCGATGGCCCCTGCGGCGTCGGTAGGGCCGTCCGTCCCGTCCGTTCCCGCACTGAGGATCACTACAGCGGGTAAACCCGCCACGTGCATCGCCGCAGCAAGAACGAACTCCTGGTTGCGACCGCCCAAACCATCGCCGCGCAACGTGACCGTGGTCTCGCCGCCGGAAATGATGCAAGCGGGAGGACGCACCGGATGGCCCGAGGCACGAATCTCGCGAACGATCGCCGCATGGACGCGTGCCACCTCCCGGGTTTCCCCCTCGATGAACGTGGACAGGACCAACGGGCGAAAACCGAGCCTTCGGGCTTCCCGCGCTGCCGCGTCGACAGCGAGGCGGTTGCTGGCCACGATCACGTTCTGGGCGCGACGAAATTCCACCTCGCCAGGCTTGGGAGTCTCAGGGATCTCGCCGCGCAGGCCTGCCTCGATGCGTTCTCGTACATGGACGGGAATTCGCGGCCAAAGTTCGTACTTGTCCAAAATCCTTCGGGCATCGGCGAAGGTCGAGCGATCGGGCACAGTCGGTCCCGAGCCGATCACGTCGAGGTCGTCGCCAATCACGTCACTGAGCAACAGGGTCACCAGGGTGGCCGGGTATGCCAGCCGAGCCAGTTGGCCACCTTTAATGGCAGAAATGTGCTTCCGCACCGTGTTGATTTCGTGGATGGTCGCTCCGCAAGCCAGAAGCAAACGAGTGGTCTGCTGCTTTTCGTCCAACGTCACCGGCTCGCTGGGCAACGGCAACAAGGCCGAGGCTCCACCGGAGATCAGACAGATGACCAAATCCCGCTCGCCTGCTTCTCGAGCAATCCGGGCAATTTCCTGAGCACCCTCCACTCCAGCTTGATCGGGAACCGGATGGCCGCATTCGTGTACGTGGATTCGCCGTAATGGGGCCCCGTGGCCGTACTTGACATTAATCCACCCCCCAGTGACCCAGCGCCCGAGCAGTTTCTCCACGGCCTGCGCCATAGCGGCACTCGCCTTCCCCGCTCCCAGGACGAAGATTCGCTCAAAGCTCGTGATCCGGTACCGGCGCCCGGCGACGATCAGTCGATCGCCGTCGACCTTTACGTGGCGCAACACGGCTTCCACAGGATCCACAGCCTTGAGCGCCACGCGAAAAATCCTTAAAGCCGCGCGTCTGAGTTTCCGCTCCATCCTAGTCCGCCTGATTGGAAGATGGGAAGCTGCAGGATCTCACTCACGATCTGCTCCGGGGCGCGATTCCCCGCATCCACCCGAAAGTCCGCCCGGGCATAGGCCTGTCGCCGCTCTTCGTAGAGGTGTGCGAACCGAACCGGGTCCTGGGCTAGCGGCCGCTCGGGGTCTCCTGCTACGCGCACCCGC
>JAUQPO010000196.1 GCA_030550335.1 Acidobacteriota bacterium | reverse complement strand
CGGTTGTGGTCAGGCCCGCTTGGCAACTGTTGATCGAACTCGCACGGTGGCGCCTGTGGAAATTGGCTACCTCGCGCGAGCTCGACACCAGCTCTGGACTGCTGCCAACGTACCAGGCTCGAGATGTGGCTAAGTAGATCCGGCCTCCGGTGTAAGGTCAGGGCGTGGGAGTCTCGAGCTGGCTGGTAACTGTTGGTATTGCCTGGCGCCCCAAGGAAGATGGCCGTAAAGGGAAGCTAGGGCCTTGCTGAAAGAGCCATTCAACCTGAGTCGCACACCGCACCTACAAAGAAATTTTCCGCGGGCGACCGGCTTGCTCAGACACTTCTCGGGTCAGACTAAGGGTAGAGCGGGCCGTGGAGTGGACGGTGAACCGACGCTCCAACCCTCATCGGGTTGATAACCGCTATGGCACACGGCCCGCATAGGAGAAAAGAGTCATGAACGTTCGCTTGACTTTACTGGCCATCGTTGTGACAACATTACTGCCGCTTTCTCATGGCGGCCTGCCTGAGGCAGTTCAGTACTTGGCTTTCCGCCAGGACTATTACCACCGTACCTATGACGTGTATACCGACGCCGATGCTGCAGGGAACCATTTTTTCGTGCGCGGGCGAATGGGTGAGGGCCAGCCTGTGCCCCCGATGGAGGAGGATTTCGCAGCTCGTTTCTGTCGCGGCCTGAGCTGCATCCGTGCGGAGTTCCGTCCTTGGGAGTCGGACTGGGGAGGGTGGTACTTCATGAACGGCGTTTATGGTCCAGGCGATCGTGCGCCTCGTCTGAACTGGGGTGAGGTTCCGCACGCCGGGGTAGATCTTCGAGGGGCCACCGAACTACGTTTCTGGGCACGAGGTGAGACGGGTGACGAAGAGGTCGAGTTCTTCTGCGCAGGAGTGGGTTGGCGCGGTTGGGTGCGCGTGCTGCCTTATTCAGATTCCAGCCCCAAGGTCTCTACTGGGCAGGTGAAGTTATCCCGCGAGTGGCGCGAATTTCGGCTCGATCTCCGTAACAAAGACTTGCGCTACGTAGTGGGTGGTTTCGGCTGGGTGACATCTGGTTCCCTCACACGCAGGTTACTCCGTCGCCCAATCGTGTTCTACTTGGACGATATCCGTTACGAACTCGCCCGGCTGGACGAGCCGCGGTTGTTGTTGAGCTACGAAACCGTGCGCTCGAACGATCGTTTCGACCGCGTTATGCGGAATGTGGCTTTCGTCTACGATAATGCCGTGGCGTTGATGGCCTTCTTGGCCGCCGGTGACGAGCGGCGCGCCCGCTTGATTGCGCAGGCGTTGGTCGAGGCGATGCACCAGGACCGGTTTTACGAGGACGGGCGACTCCGCAACGCATATCAGGCAGGCGACTTGCGTTTGCCTCCGGGTTGGGCTCCTAACGGTCGGGCGCGTGCGGTCCGGCTTCCGGGGTATTACGATGCACGGTCTGGTCGCTGGATGGAGGACGGATATCAAGTGGGCACGAACACCGGGAACATGGCTTGGGCGATGCTCGCCCTGTTGGCTTTTTATGAAGCCACGGGCGAGACTCGCTGGCTCGAAGCCGCGGGCCGGTTGGGTGAATGGGTTGACCAACATTGCCGGGACGAAAGAGGAGCAGGCGGCTACATGGCGGGATATGAGGGCTGGGAACCCAACCCCCGGCGGCTAACTTACAAGTCCACTGAGCATAACATCGACCTTGCCGCCGCCTTCTGGCGCCTGTTCCGGGCAACCCAGCAGGAGCGCTGGCGCCAGCGCTCACTCCACGCTGCACGGTTCGTGAAGGCTATGTGGGATGCGAAAGAGGGGAAATTCTGGACCGGCGTATTGGACGACGGTGTGACAATTAACCGATCCGTGATCCCACTGGACGTTCAGGCCTGGGCTTTTCTCGCACTCGGCTGGTCGCCTGACGGGATAGTCGATCCCGAGTGGCTGCGCCGCGGCCTCGACTATGCAGAACAGCACTTGCGTGTGGGCGACGGCTACGACTATAACCAAGATCGCGACGGGGTCTGGTTGGAGGGCACGGCCCAAATGGCTTTGGCCTATCGCTTGGCTAGAGCCGAGGGAAGAAGCCGGCAGCTTTTAGTGTTTCTGGCCAGCCAGCAGCTTGCTTCGGGGGCGTTGCCTGCGGCCCAGCCAGAACGTTTGACGACCGGGTTCGGATGGTACTACTACCGGAGACCCCATGTAGGTGCCACCGCCTGGTACGTTTTAGCGGAACGAGGTCTGAACCCATTTGCTCCCTTCCCTGGGCAATCCAAAGGAGTCCGACCATCCGCACCGGGTCCAGAAGGCATGCTTCCCACAGGTTTCTTTGGGTTTCGCTTTGTGGGCAAGCGCATGACCCCTTTTTAGCTAAGTTTCGTCCCAAGACGTGTTCAGGGCAAGGACCTTGAACCAAGCCCCACCGTGCGCACGCACGGCGTGACTATGAGCTGCGCTTGTAGAGGATTGCTCGAGGCACTGCGCCTAGCCTGTTCGACCACAAGCTTGCCACCATTCGGACCCCGCTGTTCGCTTGATAGAATTCGACAACCGGGGAGCTCACCGCTAGTGGAAGCCCCATTCTATCAGCGCTTACGTGGGGCCCAGCCATGAGCTCCAGAAAGCTGGGCAGGAAGGAGGGTTCGCGTGGGCCATTCGGAAATAATCTCGCTAGGAACTTTTGGGGGTGCGTTTAGTGGCGCACGCCTTCAAGCTGTCCGAGGGGCGGTCCGCGTCATTGGGATTGACCTAGGCACGACGAATTCTGTGGTTGCGGAAATCGTTTGGGATCCGAACAGAGGAGAACCACCCGCCGTGAAATGCTTGGAGGTCGTTCAGGAAACCCCATTTGGCAATTACGTGCACACCCTGGTTCCTTCGGTAGTAGCAATTGCCGATGGCAAAGTTTGGATTGGCGAAGGAGCGAAGCGACTTCGGGCAGACGCCAGGCTGCGGAGGAACCGCGACATCTTTTACGAATGCAAGAACGAAATGGGGGTGCGTCGGACTTACCACCTAGCCCCCGAGGGTTTCCGTTGCGCTGCAGAGATCAGCGCACGAATTCTGGATTTCCTACGGAGAGCTTACTTAGAGGCAGACCCCAAAGAGCCGGACCGTGTGGTGGTCACGGTTCCCGCCTCCTTCCAGCTACCGCAACGCGAGGACACCTTCCGTGCGGCGGATCTCGCGGGGATTCCCTTGCAATCGGGCGATTTGCTGGATGAACCCGTCGCCGCGTTTATCGACTACGTCATCCGTCACCGGGAGGCGGTGGAGGAGCTGCTGCATGGTGAGAAGAACTTGTTGGTTTTTGACTTTGGTGGCGGTACATGCGATGTAGCCGTGATCCGTCTTTTTGTCCAGCCGGCCGACCGGACGCTGGCGGCCTCACCCTTAGCGGTTTCGCGGTATCACCGTTTAGGCGGTGGGGACATCGACGCTGCAATTGTTCACCAAGTCCTGATCCCGCAGCTCATCCAGCAACGAAACTTGCAAGGCAACGAGCTGGATTACGAGGCGCGGAAGTTATACATCGAGCCGGCCCTACTCAGTGTGGCAGAGGCGTTGAAGACCGGTCTATGCACAGAGCTGAACCGCTTGAGGAAGTTCAGCCAGCCTGATCCGAAGCGGCTCCAGCAATTGACGAAGAAACAGCCTGGTCGCTGGCCGTGTCCTTGCCCCGGCTACCCCGATCTAGCTTTGGAAGGCCCCACATTGAGCGCTGATCAGTTCGAGCAGGTGCTGGAGCCGTTTTTGGACCGGGACTTCTTGTATCCCCGTGAGACCGAATACTACCTGACGCAGTCCATCTTCGGTCCTTTGCAAGACGCTCTGCAGCGCGCGGGCCTCTCTCGGAGGGACGTAGATTTGGTCCAGCTGGTTGGCGGCAGTAGCTTAATTCCCCAAGTGCGAGACGCGGTGGCCCAGTATTTCGATCGGGCGCGTATTTTGACTGATGACGACCCAGAAGCGATGCAGCTAGGAGTCGCTCGGGGTGCAGCTTGGCATGCTTTATGGTTGGCTGTTTTCGGTCGAGGTTTCATCCAGCCGGTTGCTCACGATGCGGTCGCTCTGCGCACCGCGTCGGGTTTGCTTGAGCTGATTCCCAAGGGCGTGTCGCTTCCCTATCCTAGCGCAGACGGGTGGATCGAACGAGTCGACCTGGTGGTCCCTCAGACATCATTGCATGAGCCGTTGAAGCTACGAGTCGAAGTGGTGGCTGTTGAGGACTCCCGCACCTTGTCGTCGAGGACATGGCTGATCCGCCCGCCAGTCAATCGGGGTCAAGCTCTGCGACTGCGAGCGCGGATGGATGCGAATCAATGCTTGCGATTAGAGTTGTCGCTCAAGGATGATGTGCGGGCTGAGCCGTTTGCTTGCACCCTGGAAAACCCGCTGACCGTGGTCCTGAACCCCAATCAGATTCGCCAGCGCATTGAGGAGAAGGAAGAACTTCTGCGCACGGTCCCTAAAACAGCAGAAGAGGTGGCGGAGGCACTTGCAGAGTTGGCTACGGACTACGCCGAGTTAGGGCAATACGACAAGGCCATTTTTTACTTACAGCAAGCGATGCGTCGCCGAGGGCGTCCGGTCGCGTCCTGGCTGAATCTCATGGGGATTTTCTATGGGCGCAAAGGGGATACGGATCGGGAGATCAAGAGTTACCAGGAAGCCTTGAGGGCCGACCCCGGCGACACCGCAGCATCTTTCAACCTGGCGCTAGCTTATGAGCGGCTAGGCCAACGCGAGAAAGCGCTTGCCGAGCTCAACCGTGCTCTGGCTGTCGGACGCGGGGGGCCGTACTTGGTGCTTTTGACAAGAATTCTGCGTGGACTGGGTAGATCGAACGAAGCAGACGCGGCTCTCAAAGAAGCTTTCGAGCGATTCGGCCCAGTGTCCACTTTGGATGACTGGGAGTTAGCGTGGTATCAGCACGGTGCACAAATTGCTGGGGATGAGAAACGCCTGAAGGAGGCAGCAGCAGAACGCCAAAAACGCCGCAAGGGCTTACCGCTCGCCATCCAGGCTGAGGGAGCCTTGCCAGAGTTGCAACCTGCGGTGATGCGTAAATGAGCACTTGGCTGTTACCTCGAGAAGAACTCACCCCTGATCAATTGCGGGCTATCGGCCTGCCTCATAGCCAGCATCAAGTCATCTTTGGTGCTCCTGGTTCGGGAAAGACCATGGTTCTAGTGCACCGCGCCCGGGAACTCTGCGATCGCTTGCAACCAGCCCCGGACCGCTTCCGAATTTTCGTTTACACGAACGTGTTGAAAGAATACATCCGTTCGGCACTGGATTTACTGGGGCTCCCGGAGAGCGCCGTGATGACCTACGATGCATGGTGCGCGCGCGTCTACCAGGAACATCTCGGTCGCTTGCCCATGAGGGAATTCGAACGCGGTCAGGAGCCCGATTACGACGCGATCCGCTACGCGGTGGCTCGTTGGGTGCAACAGAATCGCGCGGCTATGCCTTGGTATGAGTTCGTGCTGGTGGACGAAGGGCAGGATTTGGAGCCGGAAGTCTACCAGGTCCTGCGGACCATCGCTCGCCATGTCACCGTATGCCTGGACCATCGTCAGCAGATTTTCGAAGGGGGGTCCACCAAAGAGGACATCCTCCACGCTCTCGGTTTACGTCGCGAGAACTTGACTTTGCTCGGGGCGTATCGGTGCTGCCCCTTTGTAGCTCAACTCGCTGCCCAGTTGCTTGAAAACCCCCAGGAGCGCGCGCAATTCCTCGGTCAGGTCCACGTGGCCCAAAGTGAGCGGGAAACGCCAGTGATGTATCTGGCGGATTCCTTCGTGGACGAGCGTGAACAACTGATCGCCGCCGTTCGCCAGCGGCTGTTGAAGGATCAGCGGATCGCCATACTGTTCCCTCTGCAACGGCAAGTACATGGTTTTGCGGAGGCTCTGCGCCAGGCAGGGATCGAAGTCGAAACCCAGCCGCAAGTGAACTTCGCCTCCGATTCCCCGAAGCTCATCACTTATCACAGTGCAAAGGGTTTGACCTTCGACTCTGTCTTCTTGCCTCGACTGGTGTTGTCCGCTTTCAAAAACAAACCCCCGGGGATTGTACGAAACTTGCTGTTCGTGGCCATCACGCGGGCCACACGGTGGGTCTATTTGAGCGCTGAAAAAAGCCGCTGTCTCGGACTACTCAAGGAGCTGATGGAGTTGCAGCAGAAAGGGCAACTGAAGTTACTTTCTGGGAGGCGGCCTAAGGTAGCTGGTGCCGCTGCCTCTTCCGGCGACGACCTGGATTTTCTGTAAAACCCGATTCCGCTGACTTTCGCTGCCGCCTTCCATCGAGGCCGGAATCTCCTCTCATTAGTGCACCCACACGACCCGGCGCTTCCGGCACCGCCTCCCTGGACCCCTCTTGGCTGATCGCGTGGTGCCCGGGGCGGGACTCGAACCCGCACGGGCCTCCCGGCCCAGAGGATTTTAAGTCCTCTGCGTCTACCTGTTCCGCCACCCGGGCTCGTGCAACCGGCGGCTAGCTTCCCAAACGGATCTAGGTGCCCGCTAGGGATTGTGGAGCTTGCTTGAACATCGCGGCCTCCAACGCCACTCTCATGCCCCCAGGTCCGCACAACTGGAGCTCTAGCAGGTACCCCTCGGGCGAACCCGACCTGCTTTTAGTGTACTGCCAGCAGCTGCCGAAAAATTTCCCCGCGAATAGGAGAGCAAGCTAGCCGGGGCTAGCCATGCGCTTGCCTCTGAGAGGACTCCAAAACGACTTGAGCGGTGATCGAGGCGCCATTA
>JAUQPO010000195.1 GCA_030550335.1 Acidobacteriota bacterium | reverse complement strand
GCCGAACGTCCCCCCGGCTAGTGAAGGGGCGGGCGTGCGAGCCCGCCCAAACTGGTGGTCGCGGCCTACTGATTCAAGTAGCGAGGCAACTCTTAGGCCGGGGCGGAGACCCTAACGCCGTAAGAGGCCTTTTGAGGCCCCCTCTAGATTCGCCCCGCTCCGGACCCCACGGGCCCAAAAGCGCGCTGGGATGCCTACCCTGAGCCAGCTCGTCCTACGGGGTCTTGCGTCCAAGCGCACGGTGCGATCCGCGCAGGACTCCAATGCGGTGCCTACGGAAATCCAATCTCCGCCGAGGCGAGTGGGCTCCGTAGAGCCCGTGCCGCTCCCCCATTCGCCTCCTGTCAGGTTCAGTCTGCCCTCCGTCCAGGCTTGCTTATCCGGACCCTCCAGCTGGATTACTTCGAGCACCGCAACCCTAGATGGTTGCTCCGGGCAACGCTTCCCCCCAGTCACACCTAGCTTCCTGGACTGGCGAGGCCCGAAGCCAGCTCGTCCGCTAGACCTCGCCCCCGGGCGGTGACTCCGTGAGATTTGCGGGCACGACTAAAACCCTGTTCGGTCTAAAGCGGACTCCCAGCCCGCACGTAAACGTCCAAGGTACGTAGCACTCGTGCCTGTCGCGGCCGGAGGTTCCCAAACCGGCGCCGTCGACCGCAACGTCGCCAAGTCCTCCTCCGTGAAACCAGCAGCTCACAGCATGGGCTCCCGGTGCCGGGCGATGCCGGAGCAAGCTTGAGGTCACCGGCGCCCGGCTAGGCGAGTCGCTTGCGGTGACCGAGGTGGAGGCGCCGGGCTAGTAACGACCACGCATAACCCGGCCAACGGCTCGGGGAGCCCGATCTGGCAGCCGGAGACATGACGTGAATTTTGGGAAGGCCGGATATCAGGGCAGGCGCGAGCAAATGGATTACCTATAAGTGGGGGGCCATAGCCGGCCAACAGGTCGAACGAAGGCTGCCGCTCAGCTTCTGGTCCTGACGGCTCGTCGCACAGATGCTGGGGTGAGGTATCGGCAAGCAAGGCAGAGCGATCAGCCGCAGGCGTGAGGTGCCCTGGTTGGGGATCACCTCGAGTTAGTATGAATCCAAGAAGTTCTGGATCCAAGATTCTGGAGCGCGCGAGGGAAGGCTAGCGTATCTCGTTGAGAAAGCGGGGCAAAAGGAGCGGTTGCGGGACGGGGTGCGATTGGCACCTGGCGTGCTAGAGGAGGCGATGGGAGTCTCCGTCTCTGAAAGGGGCCGGCGATCGGTGAGAGCTCTGCGCACGCACCCATTGGCAACGCTGCTCGTTCTGGTGAGCGTAGCGCTAGCTGTGTGTGCCGGCTGGAACTTCAAGCAGCAGAGCCAGTTCCGCTTACCCGAGGACGGGGTGATTTGGCTCGACCGGCCTACGACTCAAGGCCGAGTGGTGGTGGCTCGGCATGTGAGCCCAGAAAGCCCCGCCGCACGCGCTGGAATCCGTAGCGGTGATCGGCTGCTCGCCATTGACCAGCAGCCGGTTTCCACAGCCGGAGATGTAGCCCGCATCTTGTTCCACACCGGTGCATGGAACAAGGCGGTGTACCAACTCCAGCGCGATGGGATCCGCTTCGAGGTCAACGTGTACCTGACCGAGCGGCCTCCTCAGGCCAGCACCTACTTCCAGTATCTGATCGCGCTGGCCTACCTGTTAGGGGGGCTGATTGTGCTGTTGCGGCGGCCTAACTACGGCCCGGCGCTGCATTACTACGCGCTCTCGCTGCTTTCCTTCGTCCTGTTCGGCTTCCACTACACAGGTAGCCTCAGCGCGTTCGACGCTTTTGTGTACTGGGGCAACGTCATCGCAGGCTTGTTCGCCCCATCGACGTTTGTCCATTTCGCGCTGGTTTTCCCTGAACGGCCGCGGTGGATGGCCAACTGGGCGAACCGAGTGGTTCTTTATGCACCCGCGGGGCTGCTGTTGGGCCTTCACTGGATGATCGCTAGCGGCCATCTGCGGGTTGCCGCGCTGTCGCTGGTCGAAGTCCGATGGTGGTTGGACCGAGTCTGGATAGGGTTCCTGCTATTGGGTTACCTTGCTGGCGCAGCCATCGTCCATCACCGGCTCCGTAACGTCACCGATCTGATTACCCGGCACCAGTTGAAATGGCTGCGCAACGGGGTGCTGTTCGGCATCGTGCCGTTCAGCCTGGGTTACGGCATCCCGTACTTGCTGGGCCAAGTGCCCGGAACCGTGATGAGTCTGGCGGTGACGACGCTACTATGCGTGCCAGTGTGCTGGGGCTACGCCGTCGTCCGCTACCGGCTCATGGATGCAGACATCGCGCTTCAGCAAGGTTCCGCATATGCGCTAGCAAGCCTGGCGGTACTGGGGATACTGTACGGGTTGCTATTTTCGGTTGGACGCTTCGAAGAACTCAGCACCACTGCGCTATTGTTACTGAGCCTGGTGGCTGCCCTTGTCTTCCAGCCGATCCGCCGTTGGATCCGGGAATTACTGGAGCGGCATTACTTCTATAGGGATCATTACGATTACCGACAGACCCTGGAGGATTTTGCACGCGATTTAGGAGCGGAGATCAGTCTGGAACGCATGCTAGAAGCGGCGGCCGACCGGCTCGGGCGAGCACTGAACTGCCCTGCAGTGGCCTTTTTCCTGCGAGACGAGCGTGATGGGGACTTTTACTTGCACTACGCGCAGGGCCTGGAAGTACCGCGGGACGCGTCGTTGGATCTCAGCTTTCTGACGGACGATCCGAACGAGCCCTACCTGATCATAGAAACCACCGGGCAAGCCGTCAGTACAGGCCGCCGGGGTTACGTCAGCCCTACGCAGGCGAGTGTGACCACACTCGGTTTGGTCCACTACGTTCCTTGCAAAGTGCGGGGACGCGTGATCGCCTATGTGGGCTTGAGCCGCACGCACCGGGGCGATTTCCTCACCTCAGACGATCTGAAGCTGGTCTCGACCGTCTGTGGCTATCTGGCGATCGCCATCGAGAACGCACGCCTGTACCGATCACTCGAAGCAAAAATTGAGCAATACGAACGGCTCAAGGAATTCAGCGAAAACATCGTTGAGTCGATCAACGTGGGCATTGTAGCTGCCAGCTTGGATGATCGCATCGAGAGCTGGAACGCGCAGATGGAGCTCCTGACGGGCATCCCACGGGAAGCAGCTCTGGGCCGGCGTCTTGATGAAGTTTTCCCGAGCAATTTGATGGCCGAAGTGGAACAATCGAAAAGCTCCAGCGGGATCCATCACGTCTATAAGTACACCCTGGATCCCGCACAACTTCCGGCCGAGCTGCGGGCACAAGGCTGGCAAGCCTTACGGGATCGTGCTAGCGGCACTGCTGGGGGTGTGGCCGTCCAGCGCCCGAGCATCGTCAATGTGGCCATAGCTCCGCTGGTTTCCAAGAATTTGGACGAGATTGGGCGGCTGATCATTTTCGACGATATCACCGAGAGGGCAGAACTCGAGCGGAAGCTGGTGGAAGCGGACAAGCTCAGTTCGATTGGGTTGCTGGCGGCAGGGGTTGCCCACGAGGTCAATACACCGCTGGCAGTAATTTCGACCTACGCTCAAATGCTCGCCCGGCAGCTCTCAGGCGACGAGCAAAAGTCGCGGCTACTGGAGAAGATAGCGCAACAAACGTTCCGCGCCAGCGAGATCGTCAACTCGTTGCTCAACTTCTCCCGGACGGCGCCCACCGAGTTCACTGAAGTCGATCTGAATGTGGTCGTGCGGGAAACCCTGAGTTTGATCGAACACCAGCTCACCAAGCAGAACATCCGCATCGAACTGCAACTCGAAGAACCTCTGCCCCGCATCCGGGGTAACGCCAGCAAGCTCCAGCAGGTCTTTCTAAACCTGTTCCTCAATGCCCGGGACGCCATGGAAGCTGGGGGAGTGTTGCGTGTGCGCACTTGGAGCACCGAGGAGTCGGTCATTGCCCAAGTGGCTGACACCGGCAAAGGCATCCCTCCGGAAATCCTGTCGCGGATCTACGACCCCTTCTTCACCACCAAAGGACCTCGCAAGGGGACAGGCCTCGGCCTCTCAGTGACGTACGGGATCGTGCGAGAGCACGGCGGTACGATAGAAGTAGAAAGCCTGCCGGGCGCCGGCACCTGCTTCCACTTGGATTTCCCCAAAGCGAAAAAGCCCGTGGGCGCCTAGGTGGCTGGAAAGTCAGCCGTGGCGAAAGGCAGGATCCTAGTCATCGACGACGAGCCCGATATTTGCGAAACCTTAGAGTTGTTGTTGACCTCGGAAGGCTACGCGGTAGGCACGGCACTAACTGCTGCCGAGGGTTTCGAGAAGTACCAGCAGCATCATTTCGACCTAGTGCTGCTGGATTTGATGCTACCGGATCGGTCTGGCCTGGATGTGCTTCGCGAGATCCGGGCTCACGACGCCGACACCCCCGTCTTCATGATCACGGCGTATGGATCTATCGAAAGTGCGGTCCAGGCCTTGAAAGCCGGTGCTAACGATTACTTCACCAAGCCCTGGGACAATACGAAACTGTTGATCGAGATCGAGCGGGCCATCGAGAAAACCCGGCTCCAACGCGAAAACATCGAGCTCAGACGTGCACTGAAACAGCGCTACAGCTTCCCGAACATCGTGGGCAAGAGCGAAGCGATCCAACGGGTGCTGGATCTGGTGGCCCAGGTGGCTCCAACACGCTCGACGGTTCTGATCACTGGCGAAACGGGCACCGGCAAGGAGTTGATTGCCAAGGCGATCCACGCGGCTTCTCCGCGGGCCGACCGGATGTTCATTGCGGTCAACAGTGGCTCGTTGCCGCCGGATCTGCTTGAGTCTACGTTATTCGGCCACGTCCGCGGCGCCTTCACCGGAGCGATCGCCTCGCGCAAAGGCTACTTTGAGGTCGCCGACAAGGGCACCATCTTCTTCGACGAGGTGGGCACGATCAGCTTGGAAACGCAAGCTAAGCTGCTCCGAGTGATCCAGGAGCGGGAATTCATGCCACTGGGCTCATCCGAGGTAGTGCGCGTGGACGTGCGGATCCTAGCAGCCACCAACTGCGATCTCAAGCGCCTAGTCGAACAGGGGAAGTTCCGCGAAGATCTCTATTACCGGCTCAACGTGATCAACATCCATTTGCCGCCGTTGCGCGAAAGAAAAGAAGACATCCCCTTGCTGATTGAGCACTTCTTCAACAAGTACTGCCGCGAGAACCAGAAATTCCTCGATTCGCAAGGCCGGTCCATGCTCCGGTTCGATCAGGAGGCCATGCAGATCCTGATGGACTACAACTGGCCGGGTAACGTGCGCGAACTGGAGAATGCCGTTGAGCGAGCTGTGGTGCTGGCCACGAAGCCGGAGCTCTCGGCGGACGTCCTGCCAGAGCATATCCTGCAAGCCGTGGGTATGCGCGTGCGGCGCACGCCACAGGGTACGTTGCCGCCCGACGCTTCGCTCTACGAAATGGTGGCGGATTTCGAACGGCGGAAGATCATCGAGAAGCTAGAGGCCTGCAACTGGAGCCAGACCGAAGCTGCAGAAGCTTTGCGGATCCCGCTCTCCACGCTCAACCAGAAGATCAAGCGCCTGGAGATCGTTATTCCGAAGCGGCGGGGGAGTTCGTCTTAGCAACTAACCACGGCTGCCCAAATGCCCCAAGCGTGAGCACTGACGATGTTCGTGCGCTGTTCTCACAGCTTGCTGGACGGCCCGCCGCGCGACAATGAATAATGGCGGTTTTTCTGGCACCGCCGACATCCTGCCTGTAAGGGAGCGATCGCACAACTGATGCTCGACAAGATTCGCGTCCTGGGCGCGCGCCAGCACAACCTGAAGAACATCAACGTGGATATCCCACGCAACACTCTGACCGTGATCACGGGACTGAGTGGATCCGGCAAGTCCTCGCTGGCGTTCGACACCATCTATGCGGAAGGCCAGAGGCGTTACGTCCAAACCCTTTCCGCATACGCTCGCCAGTTTTTGGAACAGATGGAGCGTCCGGATGTAGACGCGATCGAAGGGCTGAGCCCGGCCATCTCCATCGAGCAGAAGACGACGACTCGCAGTCCCCGATCCACCGTGGGGACGGTAACTGAGATCTACGACTACCTGCGTTTGCTCTATAGCTCCATTGGCGTCCCCTATTGTCCGAACTGCGACATCCCGATTGCACCCCAAAGCCCCCAACAGATCGTGCAACGAGTCCTGCAAGAACTGCAGGGCCGGCGTGTGTCGATTCTTGCTCCTGTGGTCCGGGGACGCAAGGGCGAATATCGCAAGGAACTCGAGGATCACCTGCGACAAGGCTTCCTACGCGCGCGCATCGACGGCCAGTGGCACTCACTCGAAGAACCGGTCACGCTGGATCGCCGTAAAAAGCACACGATTGAGATCCTCGTCGATCGGTTACTGGTGCGAGAGGGGATCGAGAAGCGACTCGAAGCCTCGATCCGAACGGCTGTCCGCCTGACACGCGGCCTGGTCACCGTAGCGGTGGTGGATGGGCCAGAGACCCTGTTCTCGACACAACATGCGTGTCCCGAGTGTGGCGAGAGCATACCTCAGCTCGAGCCGCGCTCGTTTTCCTTCAACAGTCCCTATGGAGCGTGCCCAGCGTGCAATGGCCTGGGCAGCGTCTGGCGATTCGATCCGGCAAAGGTTATCGTAGATCCTTCGAAACCTCTGTTAGACGGCGCACTTGGCCCGGCAAGCAGCTCCACTTATTTCATCCGGCGCGTGCGCGAAGGTGCGCGCCAGCTGGGCATCGACATCGATCAACCGTTCGAACAGCTTCCCAAGTCCGCCC
>JAUQPO010000194.1 GCA_030550335.1 Acidobacteriota bacterium | reverse complement strand
GGCGAGAAACCTTTACGAGGCGGAGTGGTCTACCATTGACCAACTGGGCGGCGCGGCGGAGCATGGCGTCGGTGCCCTCCATAGCCTCGACAGCGACACAACTGCGTTCGGCGATCGCCACGCTTTGCCCGATGTCCAACGCCGCCAGAGCATTGGCGATTTTGCGACCGTAGTCGATATCGGTGCGTTCCTCACGGGTGGGCTTACGGCGCGTCATCACGCCTGGATCGGCCAGCAATGGCTTCAGGAAAAAGGTCGAGTCGACCAGCTGGACCCCATGTGCCTCGAGGACCTTTGCGATCCCCCCGATCAGTGCGTCGGTGTTCCGGCTCGGAAGCGAAGCGAGCAGGCGGGCCATACGCCAGTCCGGCTTGATGTCGGAAAACAGGCGCGTATGCTTGACCTGACCGGCAAAGATCAAATGCGTCAGCTGCTCTTGTCGGACGATTTCGAGCAACTTGCCGAGCTGGCCCAACGACACCCAGTAGCAACGTTGCGCCAGTGACTCTACCTCCGGGCTAGCCTCCTCGCGCACGGCAATCACCACTAATTCCTCCCCCAACGAGCGTGCAGCCTCCAAAGCCAGGATGGGAAACCGACCGCTGCCAGCAACCAACCCAAGCCTCATTTGATGAAGCCCCGCTCCGAGCTCCGGATAAAAGCCACCAGCTCGTCTAGTTCAGGACAGGGTGGGATTTCCTGGGCGATGCGCTCCAGAGCCTGGGAGGTGTTCAACCCAGAATGGGTCAGCAAGCGGAAGGCCTTCTGGAGCCGCTGGATGACGTCCGGGCTGAAGCCCCGGCGTTCCAGGCCCACCTTGTTAGCGCCGAAGACTTTGACTTCACGCTCCTGGACGGTGAGCGAGTAAGGGAGCACATCCTGCGTGATCACGCTGTAGCCGCCAATCATAGCGTGCTTGCCCACGCGGCAGAATTGGTGCACGCCCGAGAAAGCGCCGATCACAGCCCAGTCATCAACCGTCACGTGGCCGGCTAGGGTGACCCCGTTGGCCAGAATGCAGTGATTGCCGATGATGACATCGTGTGCCACGTGGACATAAGCCATCAGAAGGTTGTCGTCACCGATTTTGGTCAGTGCTCCGCCACCTTCGGTCCCGCGGTGAATGGTGACGAACTCCCGGATACGGTTGCGATTGCCGATACGGGTCTCGGCCCGTTCTCCCTTGTACTTGAGGTCTTGCGAGGCCACGCCCACGGTCGAGTAAGGGAAGAAAATGTTCTCTTCCCCGATCCAAGTCGGCCCTTCGACGTAAACATGAGCCATGAGCCGAGTCCCCGGGCCAATCTCCACCTCTGGCCCGATGATGCAGTAGGGGCCGATCTCCGCCGAAGGCGCAATGCGAGCGGCTGGATCGACAATCGCAGTCGGGTGAATCGCCATGCCTGCGCCTAGGGTACGGTGACCCGGGGCACCTCCGCAGGTTTCTCCGCCAGCTTGCACATCACGGTCGCCTCAGCCACCACCTGCCCATTCACCGTTGCCACACCATGCATTTTGGCCACGGTGGCTTTCCAGCGGTCGACGACCATCTCGATGCGCAACTGATCGCCGGGCAAAACGGGGCGGCGGAACTTGGCCTGCTCAATCGAGGCCAGAAGCACCAGCTTCTTATCGCGGTCCTCCAGGTGACGCAAGACCAGTACGCCAGCCACTTGGGCCATAGCCTCGACGATCAACACCCCAGGCATAACCGGGAAGTCGGGAAAATGGCCTTCGAAGAAGGGCTCGTTCGCAGTGACGTTTTTGATCCCCACCACTCGCTGCTGGTCGAGTTCGACAATCCGATCGACGAGCAGCATCGGGTAACGGTGTGGCAAAATCTTGCGAATTTCGACGATATCGAGCTCGGCCATTTGCGGTGCCGACCATTATAACAACTGCTTCCGGAAGGCCGCCCGGGCCTGAGCTGGGTGAATGGCCGCTGGCCCCCGTGCGCCACCGCCGCGCAAAGCCCCCGCGGGAGATGCCCCAGCTATACTGGTGGTGAGGCTCGATCCCCTTTTACGGAGTAAAGGAGCAAGGCCTTCATGTTCGACTTATTTCGCAGCCGTGCCCGCCTGGCCCGTTACCTGCTGGGCGCTATCTTGACCCTGGTGGCTGTCTCGATGGTGGTCACCCTGATCCCTGGGTTCGTGCGCGCCAGCTACGCGCCGGACAACGTAGTGGCGGAAATCGGCGACGAGCCACTGACCACGCGAGACGTGCAGCTGTTCATTGCGCAGCAACTGCGCAACAACGCCTTCCCGCGCGAGATGCTACCGGTGTACGTCCCCATCATCGTCAACCAAATGATTGCGGAGCGGGCCTTAGCTTACCAGGCGCAGCGTCTCGGCTTCGTAGTGACGGATCAAGAAGTTGCCTCCACCGTGCAATCGCTCCTGCCGGAGCTCTTTCCGGGCGGGAAGTTCGCTGGCAAGGATGCTTACCAGCAATACCTGGCCCGGATGAACCTGACCATCCCCGAGTTTGAAAGCAACGTCCGTAAGCAGATCCTTCTGATGCGGTTGATGAACCTCACGTTAGAAGGCGAGCTGGTCACGCAAGAGGAGGTGGAACGAGTCTACCGCCAGAGGAACGAGAAGATCAAGCTGGACTACATTAGCCTCGGCGTTGCGGACTTGCGCAACCAGGTCCAGGTCACGCCGGAGGAGCTCCGCCAACACTTCGAGCAGAACCGCAGCCTTTATAGGATTCCGGAGAAACGCGACGCTGCGATCTTGACGCTCGCAGCCAGCGACGTCGAAAAGCAAATCCAGGTCAGCGACGCCGAGTTACTGCGCGCCTATCGTTCGCAACAGGAGCGGTTCCGTGTCCCCGAGCGGGTTCGCGCACGCCACATCTTGCTGAAGACTACGGGAAGGTCGGAACAAGAAAGGAAGCAGCTCCGAGCTAAGGCTGAGGAATTGCTCAAGCAATTAAAGGCGGGAGCAAACTTCGCAGAACTGGCCAAGAAACATTCTGAGGACGCGGGTACGGCCCCCAATGGAGGCGATATTGGCTGGATCGCCCGGGGCCAGACGGTGCCAAACTTCGAGCGGGTGGCGTTTTCGTTGAAGCCGGGCGAGATTAGCTCGGTTATTGAGACGGAATATGGCTATCACATTGTGCAAGTCCTGGAAAAGGAGCAGGCTCGCCTACGGCCCTTTGAAGAAGTCAAAGCAGAGTTGGCAGCCGAGGTGCGTAAGCAGCGCGTTTACGACCTGATGGAACAAATCGTCGAGCAGGCACGGGCTGAGTTGTCGCGTCGCCCGTCGGCCATCGATGAGGTTGCCCAGAAGTTCGGCCTGCGCGTGGCCCGTGTCAACCAGGTCGCGGCTGGGGATCCGATTCCGGAAGCCAAAGGCCAGCCGGAGTTGCTTGAAGCGATCCGAACGTCGCCGGCAGGCACGGTGACCCCGCCCGTCCAGCTCGGCCAGAACGAGCTGGCCTTTGCGATTGTGACTAAGGTGTACCCAGCCCGCCAGGCGGAGTTTGCGGAAGTCCAGGACCGTGTCCGGGCCTTTCTGGTCGATCAGAAGGCGCAGAAGCTGTTGGAGGAAAAGGCTCGGCAACTAGAGCAGCGGCTGAAGGTGGTAGGGAACGACCTACAAAAGTTGGCGCGCGAGTTCGGCCTCACCGTCAAGACCACTCCCGAATTCACCCGAGCAGACACTGTAGAAAACCTGGGCGCGGGGGTGCAGTTCTCCGAGGCATTTAATAAGCCCGTGGGGACTGTGATCGGACCGCTGCGTGCTATGGGCCAGGTTTTCGTATGTAAGGTCGTGGCTAAGATCGAAGCAGATCCGACCAAGATGGACAAGGAAGAGCGTTTCCGCATTACCGAACAACTTCGCCAAGCGCGTGCCCAGCAGCGCCGCGAGTTGCTCCAAGAGGCGATTATGGCGCGGCTGGTCGAGGAAGGGAAGGTCAAGATCTATCAGCGGAACATCGATCGTCTGGTGGCGCTATACCGCGAGACTTAAGGCTGAAGAGTTGCCGGAGGGATCCTGGGGCGCGGGGTGCCCGGGCCCCGCAGCTCTAAGCGCCTTGAGGCCAGTCTAACGGGTACTCACCTCACAGCAGTCCCTGCCTACCTTTGCCGGCTGAATGCCGGGGCGGAGCTTTTGTGCGATTGGCTGAGCCCAGCCGGCACTATTACTGTAGCCACTCGAGGAATACACCGTGGTGCAAACCCTAGGCCTAACCCTGCGACTCTGGCTGAGCGCGGCCGCCTTCCAGGCCACCGCACAGACAACCGATCCCGCCGTTTACTGGCTGGAACAGGCCTACGCCGCCCTCCGGGCCAGCGACTATGACCGGGCGGTGAGCTGCTTCGAAAAAGCCCTCGATGCCAACCCCCGCGCCCTCGACGCTCGCAAGGACCTGGCCTACACGCTATTAAAAATCGGCGAGACTCAAGCGGCTCGTGATCACCTCAAGGCCGTGCTGGAGCAGGCCCCACATGACGAGCATGCGGCTCTGGAATATGCCTTCCTCTGCTACGAGACGGGCGAGCGAGCCGAAGCCCGCCGGGTCTTCCAGAGGTTGCAAAACAGCCAGCAGCCAGAAATCCGCGAGGCGGCAGCCCGAGCTTTCCAGACCATTGACTCGGCGCTCGCCGAAGGAATTGCCCGCTGGATCCAAGCGGTGGCCCAACAACCCGGCAGCTTCAGCGCTCACCTGGAACTAGCCCGACTGGCTGAACAACGGGACGAACTGGTCCTGGCTCGGGTGCATTTCGAGGCTGCTTGGCGCCTGCGACCCGAGCGGCGCGATCTGTTGATCGATTTAGCCCGTGTAGCCCAGAGATTGGGCGACAGCAGTTTCGCCACAACAGCCCTCGTGGCTGCCTGGGCTGCTCCGGAGCCGCGCGTGGCAGAACGCGCTCGGGAACTGCTGGGAGGCCGGTACCCTTACGTTTCGGAGTTCCGCGCGGCTATGGAGCTCGACCCGGCTAACTCGCGCCTCCGGCGAGAACTGGCGTACCTCTTACTCGAATTGGGGCAGGAAGCCGAGGCCGAGCAAGAGTTTGCTCAACTGCTTGAACAGGACCCTTCGGATTACTTGGCCATGGCCCAACTGGGTTTCCTCAGGCTCAAGCGCGGCGACCGGACCTCCGCCCTCCCCCTACTCGAGAAAGTCGCCAGCGGGCCCGACGCGGAGCTAGCCGAGCGGGTGCGCAAGGTACTGGGAACTGGGCGAGCAATCAACCTGTCGCCCAACGTCGGTGCATCCGCGTCGGAATCCGGACCGGCCCAGGAAGCCAAACTCATGGGCATCCGAAGCCTGCACGCCGGCTATCTGCGCGATGCGGAGAAATACCTTCGCCGCGCCCACGAGCTGGATCCCGCCGACTTCGAGGTCATGCTCCAGCTGGGCTACCTATACAACGTGCTCAAGAATGACACGGAGGCGATCCGGTGGTTCAATCTAGCTCGGCGCAGCCCCGACCGCCGCATCGCCGCCGAAGCCGATCGGGCCTACCGCAATCTTCGGCACCAGTTTACCCCGTGGCGTATCAGCGCGTGGTTGATGCCGTTTTACTCGAGCCGGTGGCACAACCTCTTCGGGTACGGCCAACTCAAGGTGGAGACATCGGCGGGGAACCTACCCTTCTATCCATACCTCTCGTTGCGTTTCGCCGGCGACGCGAAGCAGTCCATTGGAGGGGTCCGGCCAGTTTACCTGTCCGAAAGTTCGCTCGTGGCCGGCGTGGGGATCCGCAGTCGTTTCTGGCATGGTCTGATGGCGTGGGCTGAGGTGGGTTCCGACATCAGTTACTTGGACCGGCAGGACCGCCCCGGGCGCCTAGCGCCCGATTATCGTGGAGGGCTCAACTACGGTAGAAGCTTCGGTAG
This sequence comes from Acidobacteriota bacterium, assembly GCA_030550335.1. GTDB lineage: Bacteria > Acidobacteriota > Terriglobia > Bryobacterales > Bryobacteraceae > JAUQPO01. The sequence continues at coordinate 968 of JAUQPO010000194.1, read as the reverse complement.
CACGCTCGCCTCCGAGGGAGCCGGGCCCTTTTACCAACTCGGCGCCGACCTGGTTTTCATGAGTCGCTTTGGGAACACCTGGCTGGCTTACGCGCAAAACCGAGCGGGCTATACCCTGCCGCTCTCTCAAGCGCTAGGAGGTTGGCGCGGCCAGCTATGTTGGAACCTGAACCTGGTCGCGGACACCAAGCGCCAACGGTGGGCTAACTTTATCGAGACGGGGCCCGGACTTCGGTTTCGCTGGAGCTGGATGCCGGCAGCGCTCACCTTCACAGTGGACTGGCTGCGCGGAAGCTACACGATTGGTCCTGGAAAATCCACGTTCACCGACGTGAGGGCGGGGATTTGGTATGCCTTCAGCCGTTAGTCGCTGGGTGCTGCTCCTGATTACAGCCGTCTGCTTTGACGCGAGCCTGCACCACCTTGCGGGGCTTCAAGTGGACCGGGACATCTACCACTTCCGGGTCCTAGCGGGAGATCCCGAATGGGACACAGTTCTAAGCTCCGCAGGTTTCCTTCGCGCCAGGGATCCGGAATTGCAGGGCCCCATGCTTTTAGTCCTGCGGGGAGACTCCCGGGAGCTCTCACCGGAGGTGCTCAGGAACCGTGTCGGCCAGGGCTGGATGGTGATCCTGGAAGGTTTGGGGTCGCTCGCAGAGGCGTTCGGTTTTCGCGATACCGGCAAGCGTGTGACGATTCGGAGCGTTCGTGACCTTCATGACCCCAAGTTGGACATCCTATGGGAGCGGGCGGCGGAGCTCCCTCTGGCCAGCTTGCCTACGGAAGCCCAACTGTTCAGCTGGGAGCGATGGACTCACGCCCCGTTGGTTGCGGGCTACCGTCTGGGCCAGGGAGGAGTACTATGGACACTCTGCGGCCCAGGCCGAGGTGGATTCGAACGGTTCCCTTATTTGCTGCAGGCACTCGCCGGCCTCGGCCTCCAGCCACCGTTCCGGAGCCGAGCGTTG
>JAUQPO010000193.1 GCA_030550335.1 Acidobacteriota bacterium | reverse complement strand
ACTTGCATGAATGTGGCTGGAAAGATTTCCCCATAGTGCAACCCGTAAGCCCACCGCAGCTGTCCCCAATCGCCTGGAAGCCGATATGCCAAGCCGAACCGTGGGGCCAGATTATTCCAATCGGACCGATAAGGGACCTCATTCGGGCGGCCTCGGCTGAGCGGGCGCGTCACCGGTTCGAATCGCAAAGCCCAATCCATGAGCCACCGCGGGTGAAAGCGCCATCGATCGGCTACATACAGTTGTGCTTCCCAGTAGCGGAAGGCTCGGTAAGGATCGCCAATGGCGATACGGAACTCGGTCGGGCGTCCCAAGCGGAGGTTGGTGATCAGGTCAGTCCCGAAGTCCGAGCCAAAGTAGAACGTCCCGCGGTGGTTGTCGCATTCATAGCCATGGATTTGGATTCTTCTGAGCTCGCCTCCCAGCGTCAGCTGGTGGGTGCCCCCAGTCAATCGCGCTCGAAATCCATAGCGGAATCGATTCTGGACGCGGTTCACCGGCAGATCCCCACCGCCGCCTATCGGTTCCAGTTCACGAGCGAACAAGAGGAACGGCCCCGTCCAGCTTTCGTCTGGCGTCAATAGTGACCGAGTTTGTTCAAACCCCAGGGTGAAGTCGGTCACCGTTGTGGGAGACCAGGCCCGATTCCAAGACCAGCGAGCTGTATGATTGCGGGTGGTAGTGTCGGGATTCTGCCCGCGAACTAGCTGGAAGGCTTCGACGTGCTGGAGAGTGAACTGGTAGGACCAGCTCAGCGTATCCCGGCCACGGGGGGCCCAGTCAAGCCGGATCCTGCCGCGGTCATCATTGATGTCCTGCGGTGAATTTGTGTTCAGCGCTCGGGGGTGGATGTCCGTGCGATTGGGTGGCTGGGCTGGGTAGGCGCTGAGGATGCTTTCGACAATGCGCCGGGCGGCCGGATCTGTAACCAGTGGAGTCCGCTCGTCAATAGCTGGAACTAACACGTTGCCGTTGACTTGTCCTCGCAACCGCCGTTGATCACCGGCCACAGTGAGGAAGCCTGACTGGCGAACTGGCAACCCCAACTCGAAGCCGTAACGATTCGTCCGGGCAGGACGGACATCTCCTACTTGGAAAAACGATCGGGCGCTGACTGCGCTATTGTTATGTGTCCAATAAAGCCTCGCTCGCACAGCGCGACTACGCACCGGCTCCAGGTGGATGCTCGGCTCAGGTGCATCGCCAAAGACTTTACCGAAATATTTCGCTTCCGGGTCCAGCTCCGCCAGTAGAGTTGCTGTAACACCCAGACGTTGATTTAGCTCCTTCAGGACGTTGTTATCGATCAGGCTGATCCGCACATTCTCGTTCCGCCGGGCCTCGCCACCAGCTGCGTTGACCTCCCCCAACAGGTTCAATCGCGTGCGGTCGACCAGTGCGTCGCTGCTAGATGCCGGGATTGCCGGCGTGGGTTCTTGCTGGTCCACTTGGCCGGCTTGCGGCGCTGCCTCTTCTGTTTGCGGTTTGGTCGGGGATTGAGCGGCGCTACGACCCACAAGCATTAGGCAGACCACTACCGAAAACAGGCGCCTACGGGGGCATTGCAGCCAGTAGCGGGTTCGATCGGTAGGAGTTACACACCCGAAGCCCATTTTGGTCCGGACCCCAAAAACGAGTCTAGGAGATTTCGAAGGTGCTCCTCACGTTACTCCAGGCGCTTCTAGCAGACCGATGGTTTCGTCGAATGAAAGAGCGTTAGACGGACGCAATGACCGCGGGGACCGGGCCTGTGCCATATCGTGGACATGAGCGATCGGCCTTCGCTTCGGCCACTTGGGTTGGTGGGAAAGCCGGAAGACGCCGCCCAGTCAAGCGCGGGTCACACCATACTCTCAGGGTGACTCAAGGGCTTCAACGCACTGTCCGTCTTGTCCCCCACTGGGCAGCGCTCAAGAGCCGCCTTCCTTACTCAAGAGCTGGCCACAACTGTCAGGCTGGAACTGGTCACCTCGGGATGGTGTGGCCGTTCCGTGAAGCGCACCGAAACGAGCTTCGATACCCCAGGTTCTTCCATGGTCACCCCATAAAGCGCATCGGCAGCTTCCATCGTGCGCTTGGCGTGAGTGATGAGGATGAATTGAGTTTGTTGCGAGAGCTCCTTGAGCAGCCTCATCAAGCGATCAATATTGGCGTCGTCCAGCGGGGCATCGACCTCGTCCATCAGGCAGAACGGGCTGGGTTGGTACTGGAAGATGGCTAGCACCAGGGCTAGCGCCGTCAGTGCCTTTTCTCCGCCGGACAGTAGCAACACGTTCTGCAAACGCTTTCCGGGTGGCGAGGCCACGATCTCGACTCCGGACTCTCCTATGTCTTCCGGGTCACTCAGACGAATCTCGGCGTTACCGCCCCCGAAAAGCGTCCGAAACAACCGCTGGAAATTTTCATTGATCGCTTCGAAGGCTTGCTTGAAGCGCCTACGAGTTTCCTGGTCGATCTCTTTGATGGCGCGCTCGGTATCGCGGATGGAATCGAGCAGGTCTTGCCGCTGCGCGTTCAAAAAATCGTAGCGCTGCTGGACCTCTTCGTACTCTTCCAAAGCTTGAGGATTGACAGGTCCGAGCGCCTCGATCCGCTCTCGAAGTTGCTGGACTCTTTCTTCAGCTTCGGCCACCGCGATTTCATCGACCTCGCTCGGCTCTTGAGCCGCCAACTCGCTCAGCTCCACTGCGAGTTCCTTCCGTGCGGTGTCCTCTAAGTGACGGAGTTCGGATTTGTGTTCCGCAAGCCGAATCTCCACTGAAGAGCGTTGCTCCTGAAGTTGCTCGAGCTGGGCCCTAGCTTGGTTCAATTCCTGCTCTGCGCCAGCCAGCGCATTGCGCAACTCAGTCACCTTCTGTTCGAGAGCCGCCATCTCGGCAGCCAACCGGTTGGTCTCTGCCACGAGTTGTTCGGCCGAGGCAGCCAGCTGTCGGTTGTTGTTCAGCAGGGCTTCGCGCTCGGCGGCCAGGCGCGTCAGGGTTTTCGTCAGCCGATCTCGGCGCTCCAGTAGATCCTTACGTTGCGCCTCGAGCTGGTGTTGGTAAGTGCAGGCGGATCGATACCGTTCTTCCAATCCCGCCAGGATTGCGCGGCTGGCTGAATGGTCTTCCGATGCTCGTTCCAGGGTTCGCTGAAGTTCCTGCGCCTGGGCAGCCAGTTCGGTGGCTTGCTGCTCCTGGCGTTGCCGCCGCTCCTCCATTTCGTTGAGCTGCGTTCGAAGCTGTTGACGGCGCAGCTGGGCTTGTTCTTGCTCCCGGCACAGGCGAGCCGCTTCGCTGGCGCTGACCGAGACTCGCAGCGCGGTGCGTTGGAGTTGCTGATCCAACTGGTTTGCTCGCTGCTCGAGGGCCACCAGTTCTTTTTCCCGGCTTTGCTGTTCAGCGCGCACGGCCTCGATCCGAGTGCCGAGCTCTTGGATCTCCCGTTCGAGCGCTGTGACCTGGGCTTGGATTTGTTCGATCTGGCGCTCCAGTTGCCGGCTGGCGAGGGTCAACTCTCGTAACTCCCGTTTGAGAGCCAGGGGACCCGTGAGTTCAGGACTCCCGCCGCTGACCGTGCAGCCGTGGTACCAGGTTCCATCGCGGAGCAGGAAGAAGCAGCGGGGATAAGCGCGGGCAAGCTGCCAGGCATGCTGGGGATCCTCCACGAGGAAGCAGTGGTTGAGGCGAGGGAGCAACTCTGTAAGGGGTATGTCCAGCTCCCGGTGCAGGTGGACCACGTCAGCCAAGCGTGCGAGCGCTCGGGTTTCCGGCCCGAAGGCAGGCTCACTCGCCATGGAAGCAAGCTCGCCCGGCTCGCCTACCACCAGAAAGGTCACCCGTCCGGCCCCCTGCCTTTCGAGCAGTTCCAAACCCCGCCGAGCGGCATCCCAACTCGGCACCAAAACGTATTCGAGCTCCTCGTTGAGGAATTGTTCGACGGCTTTCTCCCAGCCGGCGTCGACCTCCAGAAAGTCGGCCAGGATACCTAAGGGTCTGACCAATTGTCCGGTCTCGACGAGCTCGAAGAAGCGCTTGACCGCCTCTCGAGTGTATGCGCGGTGAGCGAGGATGTGTTCCAGACTCTGGCGACGCGCCTCCAGGCTGGAGCGCTGTTGGCGACCAGCTTCTAAAGCCTGCCGCGCTTGGCTGAGCTCGGCTGTCCGCTCTGCCAATTCCGCTTCCAGTCGGCGCCGCACTTCGGTGATCTCAGCCAGGAATTGCCGGATGCGGCGCTCCTCGGCGGCCACCTCCTCCCGCTGCGAGCGAAGGTGATCCAGCTCCTGGAGCGCGGCCTGGTGCTCGCGTTCCACCCGCGCCGCGTCGCGTTGGAGGGCGGCCAGGTACTCGTCGATTTGCACGACCTCGTTGCGCAGGCTCGCCAGCTCGCCCAGCGAGCGCAAAAGTGCCTGGCGGCGGGCTTCGGCTTCCGCAAGTAGAGTCTTCAGCTGAGCTTGCAGGGTATTACGGTACTGAGCTCGGAGCTCCAATGTCTGGCGTGCTTCGCCGAGTTCCCGCTCCAGCTCGCTGAGCGCCAAGCGGCTGTCCTCCAGCAGCTTGTTGAGTTCCTGCAGCCGTTGCTCGGTTTGCTGGCGCTCGACCTGGTCCAGGGCCACACGCTTTTCGATCTCGGCAGCCTGGCGGAGCTGAGCTTCGATTTGACCCCGAACGCGTTCAGCCTGCACGCGCGCTTCGTTGTACCGGTTCTGGGTAGCCGCCAACTGTGAAGCGGTCTGCTCGAGCTCCCCTTGGATTGCAGCCCGGCGGTTTTCTTTGCCCGCGATCTCCTCGCGAAGAGCGCGAACCTGAGCACTAAGCAGGTTAAGTTCCAAGGCGATGCGTGCGGCTTCTCGTTCCAACACTCGATACCGGCCCACCAGTGCTTGGCGCAAAGCCGAGCTCAGCTCTCCTCGAAGCTCCTGGTACCGGCGTGCCTTGGTGGCTTGTCGTTTCAACGAGTTAAGCTGGCGGCCGACTTCCTCCAGAATGTCGAACACGCGGCTCAGATTGTGACGGGCGCTTTCCAGCTTCGCTTCGGCCAGCCGACGCTTGGTCTTGAACTTGCTGATGCCGGCAGCTTCCTCGATCAACGCGCGCCGGTCCTGTGGGCGAGCGCTCAGGATTTGCTGGATCCGACCTTGTTCAATGATTGCGTAGCAGTCAGGCCCCAAGCCCGTCCCCATGAACAGGTCCTGGATGTCACGCAGGCGCGCGGGCCGACCGTCGATGAGGTATTCGCTTTCGCCCGACCGGAACAATCTGCGGGTGATGGTGATCTCGCGGGGTTGCGGGTTGGAGTTTCGTTTCGCTCCATCGCCATTGGAGTGTGCAGTTGTTTCGGCAGGTTCCAGCGTTCCCTCGGGGTCGACGAAGGTGATCGTGACTGCGGCCATGCTGAGGGGTTTGCGTTCGCGGGTGCCGGCGAAGATAACGTCCTCCATGCGGGTGCCGCGGAGCGTCTTGGCGGATTGCTCACCCAGGACCCAGCTGATGGCGTCGGCGAGGTTAGACTTCCCGCAGCCGTTAGGGCCCACGACGGCCGTGATGCCTGAGCCGTTGAACCGCATTTCGGTGCGGTCCGCGAACGACTTAAACCCCAGCAATTCCAGGCGCTTGAGCTTCAGCAAGGGCTTGTTGACCTTTCCTGTTTTAAATGTTGACTGCGGCTCGGCGGCCGCTCGTGGGGAGGTTTGAGCTTTATATGAACCATCTTAGCTGGTGAGGGTGGACGAGTAAAGCGGGCAGGGTCCCCTATATTGAGTCGTCGTGGGAGCAGGCCCAACATGCTGTGGTCGATGGGCACTCCGCCAAACCCCCTTCACGGTTCAACCGCCAGATAAGGGTTGAACACATAGCGGTCCGAAAATGGTTCCCCAGGCGGGAATCGCAGGTGCTGCCGCACCGCGTAGGCTGGGTCCAATCCCCACTGCCCCACCGCGACTACCCCCCGCTTCAGACTCTGCACGTCGTGCCAGCCCCAGAACGGCCGGGCCTTGTTGACTGCCTCGGCGCGGCCATAAAAGGCTCCCGGGATAGGATCTAGCGCTGCCTTCGGCCTTCGCCCACGTGGCGCGTAGCTGAAATAGTCGTCGAACAGCGGCAATTTGGTGCCGATCTCCATCGGAGCTTTGAGCCACCAGTGCTGGTAAATAGGCAACAACTCGTAGCCTACAAGCCGATCGTTGGCGTGCCGGGGTCGTTCCGCACGCCCCTTGTAGATGTAGGTGACTCCAGTGCCCCCAGCGAAGCGGTCCGATTTGAAGTCGTACCGAGACTGCGGCGCGAGTGATCCGTAAATGCCATGCCCGCCGGACTCAACATAAATCACCGGGTGGGAGTCTTGGTACCATTCGATGCCGCCGTCTACGTTGTGCAACCCGTTGGTGATCCGGCGATCGGCAACGAACGAGTAGACGTTGTTATGGGCTAGCGTTTCCATCACTTGCAGCCGCCCGTAGGGCGTGCCGTCCTTGCGCACTGTCAAGATGATGCCTTCATTGTCGTTCTCGTGGCACGTGCCGGCTACACAACGATCCGTGTAATCCCGGGCATGGAAGAGGTTGTAGATGATGAACCAATGCGTTTCCGTTTCGACGACGGTGTAGTACACGTAGGCTTGGGAACTCCCTTCGGGCAGGTTCGCCCAGTTGTTCCCCCCGTTCCAGTCGCCATCGAAGTCCACGCGGCACAGGTAGTCCGCCTTGGGGTCGAACCATGTCTCCTGGGCGATGAAGGGTGCGTAGTGCTCTGCTAAGTCGCGGTAAGGATCCAACGACACCGGCTCGGCAGGGAATTCAACTTTTTCGCGCGGCTTGAGGGAGGGTGCCGTGGGGTCGACGATGATAGCCAATTCGGCTT
>JAUQPO010000192.1 GCA_030550335.1 Acidobacteriota bacterium | reverse complement strand
AAGCCGCTTTCTAGGTCAATCTCGCCGTAGACACGAATACGGTTGTTGCCGAGAGGCCACAAAACCTGAATCGGTGTCCTGCTTCGCCGGACGGTGCGCACGCTATTTTCTACCTCGTAGAATCCGACTGGGTCGGAGAGCTGAGCGGGTAGCCCGTGCGCTTTACCTGGCCGCACGATGATGTCGAAACGACTCTCGCCAGGTGCCAACGGGCTTACCGGTGCCGCGTAATGCCACTGGAGGTCGTCGACTTCCCAGCCAGGCGGATAAGGTTCCCACACGTACCGCGTCTCATCCGCCACTACATCCCCTTCTACATAGCGCACGCTGGTGGCCAGGCTTTGAGCAATGTGTCGCAGAGGAGCCAACGGATCGCCAGGCTTGGAATCCGGCTGGTACGGGACCGGGCGCTCAGACCACAAGGGATCGCCGCCACCGACCAAATAAAGATCCCCTTGCACACGCCCGTTCGCCCCGGGCTGTTCACGAGCGAGTACGAGGGTGTGAAAGCGGTACTCCTGGCCCAGACGCAACAGCGCTGCCGCCGCAGTGAACAGCTTCACGTTCGAAGCGGGGACAAACAACCGTTGGCTTTCATGGCTACAGAGCTCGCGGCCATCTAGCTCCGCTACGCGCCAACCCCAAAAGGCCTGGTATGCAAGCGGGTCGCGTGCCAGTAGCTGGTGTAAACCAGCACAAACTTCCGAGCCTTGCGTGCCCACCGGTTGCGGGTGGCCCAAAACCAGAGCGGCTGTTAGCAAGCTGAACCCAGTGATCTTCGCAGGCAGGCTCAGCATGACAAGCACTATACTGCTGGTATGCCACGCGGGTGGTGGTGGGCTGTAGCGTTCCCGGCGGCCATCCTACCTGCTCAGGTCTCTACTCCCGCCCGTATAGCGCCACACATTGTAGCCGAGCATGTGTTCGCCGACGGCCTGCGACTCGAGGCCGAGTTTCTCCACCGTAACGTTTCGTGGGAAGGCCGCAGCTATTTCGTCCCGGGTTGCTTGGTTGTCAAGGTCCGCTTCTGGGGTCGGGCTACCCCAATCGAGGTTGCTCCCGGCCAGTTCTTCCTCCAGGTGAACAAGCGGCGGGATCTGTTGCCTACGAGCCCTGAACTCGTGGTTTATCAGATGCGGCGGGGCTACTCCCCAGCGGTGGTGCTGGGAGCACCGGGCGGTCCATCCATCATTCTGGGAGGTCCAGACCCTTCGCCGCGCTTTCCTGGCGATCCTCGCTCCAACCCTCGCCAACCCCCGAGGGTTCCCGATTCGCAGGCCCAACCCGAAACGCCTGAGGAGCCCCCTTTGGAAGTAGTTCTCCAGCAAGCAGCCCTACCTGCTAAGCTCGCCGAACCGCCAATCGAAGGGCACCTGTACTTTCCATATAAGCAAGCATTGAAGGGAGTCAAACAACTCGACCTGGTCTACCGCGGCCCAGCGGGAGAAGCCCGGTTGGTCCTCATCCCGCCACAGCCTCGCCCGTGAGCAGCGCCTCCAGCCGGATGGCGAGGACCAACAGGCCTACCATCACCGTGCCCGCCAGCGGAATGACAGGCAGTACTCCCATGCCCCACCGGTGGGCCATCAGACCTACCGTAAAAGGCGCCAGCAACCCCCCAAAGACGGCCAGCAAGAAAACGCCACTGAACACCCCTGGGTGCACTGCGGCAAACCGCCGCCCTATGCTTTCCATCACCAGCGGGTACACCGCTGCAAACCCCAAACCCACCAGCACGAGAGCAACGCCAGCGCCGGCGGGATGCCGGGTGGTGGCAAGCGCCAGTGTTCCCAGTAGCGCCATGAACAGGCTTCCGGCGAGAATCCTCCCGTGCGGAAGGCGGTCAAGCAGAAACTGGGTGAGGGCCCGACCCACCAACACCGCGGCCCAATAAAGGGCCAGAAGGAGTAGTCCCGAAGCCGGGCTTACCCCCAGCCGTTGAACCAGGTACAGGGGTAGCCAGCCGGCGATAGTCCACTCGTTGCCGGTTTGGAACAGCAGGACCAGCGCGAACAGTACGGCTGCAGGGCTACGCAGGTCGGCCCAGGTGCGTGTCCAGGAAAATCGACTGGCCACAAAACCCGGCAAGATTGCCGGCTCGGCAGGGCGCAACAAGCATTTGCCCGCGAAAAAGCCGGGGACCAAAGCCAGGAACACCAGGATGCTTGGGACGGTGTACACGTAGAAAGTTCCGGCCACCAGGAGGGCAAGTAACGCGCTGCCCAATACGAAGCTTGCGCCGGCGAGGTTCACTGCAGCAGCCGGGTAAAAGGCATACGTGGGGCCCAAAGCGGGCATGAGCATGTGAAAGAACAGGCCACAGCTCAGGCCTAAAGCTGCTAGACAGGGAAGCCGCCAGAGGGGCGAAGCAGGTGGGCTAGCGGCGGCCAGGCAGAGCAACGCCGCGGCGGCGATGCCGTTGGCCGTCGCCCAGGGATAGCGCTCATTCCATCGATGAGCAATCCGGCGGCTGAGGGGGATCGAGGCCGCGAGCCCCAGAGCGAACGCCAAAAAGTACAAGGCCACAAAGAGAAACTCGGCCTCTACGTGGTGCCCCCAAGCGGGAAGGAGTGCGCCCGTAGAAGACATCAATAGTCCGGCGACCAGGAAACCCGCCAGAGTGCGACGGAGCTGGCGCGTTTGGAAGGCGAAAACCGGCGTTGGGACAACTCTCTCGGCCGATCGGGGCGACGATGCCACCCTGCCATTCTAGCCTGACCGGGCAGCCGAGCGGGTCTACAATAACCAGTAGTTTCGGCTGATGTGGTTATGGGTTTTGGTAGGCCCCAGACTTGGCAGCGATGTTAGGCCAACAACTTAGGGCTGGCAACTAAATTGCCCAAGTCAGAGCTGGGGTTGCTGAGGTTGCTCGCTGTTTTGGTGGTAGTTGCCCCGGCCTGACGGCGAATTGCCACAGGAGCCACAGGTACCCTCACCCCGTTGGAGTGGGAGGAGGAACGAAACCACCCGCGAGCCAGGGCTCGCGCCTGAGCCCGCCCACCAGCTACAATCCGCAATTTGTGGCGGTCGATGGGCGCTTCGTCGAGTCCTTACGCGCGTTTCATCTCCGCTTGGGAGTTCAAGCTGGCGAGCAGTGACCCCAACCGTCGCCCCCACCCTTTTGCTTTCGGCTGGACATGGTTCTCCGAGTTGCTCCCTGGCCAAGTGGGCGTCCACGATCTGCACCAGGCTATCCGAGCGATCGTAAGAGGCTCCCAAGACTGGTTTTCCGCACCGTTGCCCACCGACTACCGGTTGGAAGGTCAGCGACTCACCTTCACTAGCCCAGTCAGGACACCGTGGCCGGAAAACAACGTCGTCCACGCAGATTACTACCCAAGTCGCCGAGCACGGGGCCGGGCAGTCCTGCTGATCCCGCAGTGGAACGCTGACGAGCGAAGCCATCAAAACCTCGCTTTGTTGCTCAGCCTATTGGGAATCACTACCCTCAGAATGAGCCCGGCCTACCATGATCGGCGGCGTCCTCGCGGACACGTGCGGGCTGATCTTCACGTGTCCGCCAACATCGGATTAACGCTCCACGCGACCCGCCAGTCGGTCATCGACGCCAGATGTTGTCTCCACTGGCTGGCCCAACAAGGCTACCGCCGTTTGGGCATCCTCGGCACGAGCCTCGGCTCCTGCATCGCCTTCCTAACCGCGGCACATGAGCCGCTGCTGCGGGCCGGGGCTTACAATCACGTTTCACACTGGTTCGGCGACGTGGTCTGGACTGGCCTGGCCACTCAGCACGTGCGGCGTAGCTTGGAAGGTTATGTCTCCCAGCAGCAACTACGCTACTGGTGGGCGCCCATCAGCCCAGCGACTTATATAAGCCGGTTCGCTGGGCGTTCCTTCCGGTCGTTGTTCATCTGGGCCCGGCACGATCCGGTCTTCCTTCCCGAGTACTCACGTGAGTTCTTAGAGGCGTGTCGGGAGCACAAGCTTGACTTCGAGGCTGTGGCTCTCCCCTGTGGGCACTACACCCTGGGTAGGTTTCCTTTTAACTGGGCGGACGCGCTGCTCGTCAGCCGCTTTTTCTTACGCACCCTGTGAGTCCCGCAGCTGCTCAGGCTCGCGTGCCCTGTGTTAAGTTAGATCGCATCATGCGGTGGGTTCCATGGATTTTCGCTTGGTTATCGATAGCCCTGTCGCCCGCGCAGGTCCTCCAATGGACGCGAGAGCAGATGATTCAGTACACCGCGGAAAATCCATTCGAGCGGTTCGACGATGGCAGGCCGAAAGTTCCGGAAGCGCTCTTGGACCGTCTCCGGCAACTGTCTGCAGAGGATTGCTGGGGAGTTTTGCGTGCGGCAGGCTACAACAACCAGTTCGAAGGCAATTGGCGCATCTTGCACCCGGGCAAGAAGCTGGTTGGCCGAGCGGTCACCGCTGTGTTCATGCCGGAACGGCCCGATCTAGAGTCCATCATCCGGGCGCAGTTCAAAGCCAGGAACTTCCCAAGCCGGGGCCACCAGTATGTGTTGGACCTGCTGCAAGAAGGTGACGTGCTCGTGGTGGATTGCTGGGGTAAGGTCCCAGGCTTTGTAGGGAACAACCTGGCCACCTACCTGATGGTGGCCACGAAATCGGGCGGGCTAGTCGTTGACGGAGGCATACGGGATCTGGAAGATCTGCAGAACGTCGACGTGCAGATCTACTACCGGTTCGCGCATCCAGACCCGGTGAGCAACTTCACACTGGTGGGCGTGAATGTACCGGTGCGGATCGGCAATGCCACGGTTCTGCCAGGCGACGTCGTCCTCGGCGATCGCGAGGGTGTGACTTTCATCCCACCGTCACTGGTGCAGAAGGTCGTGGACAACGCCATCGAAATTCAGATCCACGACGAATGGACCCAAATGAAGCTGCGCACCGGTAAGTACAAGTCCCACGAAATTTACAGCCGGCCTCGCGATCCAGAGCTAATCCGCGAATACGAAGAGTACCGCCAGCGACGCTACCGAGAGCTGGGCTTGGAACCGCCGAAACGGTAGGAGAACTATTCGACGGTAATTCGAGGCGGCAAAAAAAGGCTACAAGGAGGGGTCTGTTACAATCGTGGGCGGGGCGATGGCACGAGCGGGGAATCCGCACAAGTGGGCGCTGGTATTGTTATCGTTGCTTGCGAGTGGCGTATCGATACTCGAGGCTCAGAGGCGCAAACCGAGCGACGAGCCTCTACTGGTGACGGAACCGGTCCCCCCTGTAGTTGAGCCTCCAGCCACGGTAAAGGCCAACATTGAGCGGCTGACGTTCTACGTTGCGCCCTATTCGACTCAAGGGCCACTGTCGCGGCAACTGGACGCCACGCTCCGGTACTTGTTACAGGAACAACGCCGATCACGGGTAGTCAAGCTCCGAGCGTTTGTTACGGGCGGTGCGGACTCCCGCCGAGTCGAAGACATCGTCACGGAGTTATTCCAGAAGCGCAAGCTGCCACTGCCTGCGCTGAGCGTGGTCGAGGTCGGACCCTTGCCCGCTTTTGGCGCACAGCTGGTGTTGGAAGCAGTCCTTGAAAGCCGACGCGTGGTTAACCCACACGGACTGGCTTTCGCTGCCAGCCCCCTGATTCAATCGACTCAACCGACGCTCCAAGTAGCTGGGCTGGTCGATCGGGCCGCGGCGAGCATCGAAGGAAAACTCCGCGAGGTAGGGCTCGATGGCACCGATGTGCTCGCCGTGACCTGCTTCTGCAGCTCGCTCGAGGACGCCCACGTGACTGGTCAACTTTTGGCTCGGCGCTTCCCGCACGCGGCACGCAATTACGTACAGCTGCGGCGCGACTATACGCCAGGATCGGCCCTTTGCGAGGCGGTCGCACGGCTGAGGCACCCGTTAGCCCCGTCTCACCCGAGCTCCAAGACGGAACCGCCTACCTCGGACGCACCGCAACTTGCGGTCGTGCCACCAGGTGAGGTGGTTTTTTCAGGCATGGAGCTGGGATTCCAACTCGACGAGTCGAACATTCACCAGGCTCTGCGCCGGTTGACTCGCAGCCTTGCCGCGAACGGAGTTGGACCCTTCCTGCCGGTGAAACTGAACTTCTACGCTGTTTACGAAGGCCTGCTCAAGCAGTTCCAGAAGGTAACCGCCCAGATCTACGGTGGCCAACCTTCCCCCGTCATTACCATGGCGGAGTTCGAGGGGCTACCAGCCTTGGACGCGACCTTTGGCATCGAGGCTGTCGCCGTCGCAGGAAAGGGGCCCTGAATCGCATCCGAACCTCGATTAATCCACCGAGAACACGGGTCGTTTGCGATGCAAGATCATACGGCTGTCGATGGCTTCCCGAACCAGATCTGCCTCGTCGACGCTCAAGCCACCAGCGCGCTCATCGATTTCCTCGAACAGTTTCCGTGCACCCTCCGGCGTCAGCTCCATGGGTGCGAGCAAGCTGTAGGCGACCAGCGCTGCATGCCGGAAGCGATCGTCGTCAATAGCACGTTCAATTTGTGGTAAGGCCGCCACAGCCCCGAGATAGCCCGCACCCAGGATGGCTTGCTCTCGGATCTGAGGATCGGGATCCTCGAGATGCTCGATCATGAAGCGTGCAAAACGCAAGTCCAGTGAGCGCCACATGGCTTCCAACGCGTAGGCGCGTGCTTCCGGCTGATCATAAAGCTCGATGACGAACCGCCGTACACGGGGATCCGTGACCTTATCTACCAGCGCCACAATCAGCCCGCCCTTCTCCACCGCCGGCGTCGCCGGATCCTTCAAGCGCTCGAGCATGCCGTCGACCAACCGGAACCGTTCAGCTTCCAGGCTCAAGCTACGCCACGCTGCCGCTCGGACCCTAGGATCAGGATCTTCACGGGCGACCTGGATCAGCTTTTTGATCACCGCGGGAGGAAGTTCGCTGATGTTGAACAAGCTCCGGGCTGCAGCCTCGCGCGTTTCCGCCGACTCGCAGGCGAAGAACTCG